>JAIPEK010000095.1 GCA_021737205.1 Desulfarculaceae bacterium | reverse complement strand
TGGCCGAACATATCCAGCAGTATTTCTGCCGACCGGAGCACGATTTCCCCAAGGCATTGCAGTTCGGCCTGAAAATGGTGAGCCCCGATTCCATGACGGCAAAAATGGCTGCCAAAACCATTTCCAGCAACATCCACAGCATGGGCAAACAGTTCATTGTAGGCAACACCCTGGACGAAGCCGCCCCGGTGATGAAAAAGATCCGGGACAAAGGATATCCCTGGGTCATGAAAATCCTCAAGGAGGAAGTCAAATCCGTGGAAGAGGAAGAGGCGTTTGTCCGGGACCAGATCGAATTCTTTGACCGGTTCCGGGAGATCCGGAAAAAATGGAAGCCGGTGGGAGACAAGAAGAAAAACGGGGACGGCGAACTGGACTGGGGGGACACACCCACATGCGTAATGTCGGTGATGGTCTCTTCCATGTACGCCCAGTACATGGACAAGGCCTGCGCATTCGAACATTCCGTTGAAAAGGCCAAAGAACGGCTCCGGCCGATCCTGAGAAAAGCCATGGAGATCAATGCCTGCCTGATCCTGGACATGGAACACCTGCCGCTGCGCGAACTGACGCTGGAGACGTTCAAGAGCATCCTGGAAGAACCGGAGTTTGCCGGATATCCCCATGTGGGGCTGGTGTACCAGGCCTATCTCAAGGATGCCGAAGAACCGTTCGAAGATCTTATCCGGTGGGTACGCGAGCGCAAACAGCCGATCCACATCCGTCTTGTAAAGGGTGCGTTCTGGGACGAAGAAGTCACCCGCGCCCACCAGGACAACGTACCGGTGCCGGTTTTCACCAACAAGTATGACACGGACGCCATGTATGAAAAACTCACACGGCGGATTCTGGAAAACAACGACCTGATCGTCTACAAATGCGCTTCCCATAACATCCGCTCCATCGCCTATACCATCGAGACGGCCAAAGAGCTCGGCGTTCCGGAGAACCGGTACGAATTCCAGATGCTCTACGGCATGGCGGAAAACCTGCGGGCCGCCCTGGGCAAAGCCGGTTACCGTGTGAGGCTATACGCGCCCATCGGAGAGGTCATCCCGGGAATGGCCTATCTCGTCCGTCGCCTTCTGGAAAACACCTCCAACGAATCATTCCTCCGCCAGAGTTTTGAAGAAGGGGTGGACAGGGAAAAACTTTTGACCGATCCTGCCGAACTTGCCAAATCCCATGAATCCGCATATGTCCCCGGCAAGGAGGAAGCACCGGCATACGGGGAAAAAGGGGCCTTCGAGAATGAACCGCCCATGGCATGGACCCCGGATGCAAGGCTTTCCATGAAACAGGCCATTGAAAAAATCCGGTCCAACGGTCCGAAATCCATCCCGCTCCGGATCAACGGCCAGGATGTGACAACGGATGCAACATTTAATTCCACCAATCCCAACTCGTCGGATGAAATTCTGGCAACCGCGGCATCCGCAGGTGCCAATGACGTGGAATACGCAGTCAAAGCGGCAGGAGAGGCCCGGTCCCGGTGGGCGGACACCGAACCGGCACGGCGCAGCGAAGTTCTGTTCAAGGCAGCCGAGCTGATCCGGGTAAAACGATTCGAACTTGCCGCCATGACAGTCCTGGAGACGGGCAAAAACTGGAACGACTCCCAGGCGGACGTGAACGAGGCGATTGATTTTCTCGAATACTACGGCCGGGAGATGATCCGGGTTTCCGGCAGTCACTCTGTCAGTCCGAAGCTCGGCGAATCAAGCCGCCTCTCCTTTGAACCGAGGGGAACGGCCGCCGTGATCACCCCGTTCAACATGCCGCTGCCGGTACCTGCCGGAACCGTGGGGGCGGCTCTTGTCACCGGTAATGCAGTGGTATTCAAACCCGCTCCCCGGGCCACGATCATCGGATCCATGCTGGTCTCGATATTCGAGGAGGCCGGTGTCCCTGAAGGGGTTGTCAACCTGATCACCGCGGAAAATGCCGAACCCGGAGAAATTCTTGCCGGCCACCCGGATGTGGATCTTGTCTGCTTTACCGGAAGTACGGATGCGGGACAAAAGGTCCTTGAAAAAACAACAGGGGATATCCGCAGCAGAAAGGGCCTTGCCAAAACCATACTCTCTCTTGTGGGCAACAATGCCATCATCATGGATTCGGATGCCGATCTGGATGCGGCCGTGGGAGAAATCATCAACTCGGCCTTCGGATACCAGGGCCAGAAATGCTCCGCCCTCTCCCGGCTGATCGTGCTCGAAGAAAACTATGACAAGGTAGTGGACAAAGTCCGCGCGGCTGCGGACAGCCTGGACATGGGACCTGTGGAAGACCCGAGAAACGGTTTCGGCGCCGTGATCGACGAAGAGGCCAAAAACCGGATTGAAAAGGGGATTGCCACAGGAAAGGAAGAAGGCACCCTGGTTCTCGAGAAGAGACCGGAACAGAATTCCGGCCATTTCGCCCCCCTTGCGATCTTCAAGGATATCAAGCCGGAGCATACCCTTGCCAGGGAAGGAGTTTTCGGGCCTGTGCTCTCGATCATGAAGGCGGCTGATTTCGATGAAGCACTCAAGATCGCCAACGACTGCAATTATGCCCTGACCGGCGGGATTTTCTCCAGGCACCCCGGTAATATCGAAAAGGCCTGCAGCCGTTTTTGCGTTGGCAATCTCTACATCAACCGTGGTATAACCGGAGCCCTGGTGGGACGCCATCCCTTCGGCGGGTTCCGCCTGTCAGGGGACGGCTCCAAAGCGGGCGGTCCGGACTATTTAAAAGAATTCACGGTTTGCCGGACGATTTGTGAAAATACCTTCAGGAGCGGTTTTGCTCCAATGGAGTAATCATCGATGAAAATTTCAACCATTAACAAGACATCCACTCCCGAACTTGTGGTTCGGGAGCTTTTGAAACACATTAAAAACGGGGAGCTTGCCCCCGGTGAAAAGCTGCCGCCGGAGCGGAACCTGGCCGAATCCTTCGGCGTCAGCCGGTCATCGGTGAGGGAAGCCATCTCCGCCATGGTCCTTGTGGGGTACCTGGAAGTCACCCAGGGCAAGGGGATATTCCTCAAGGAGGATATCCCCTCTCCGCATATGTTCACTTCCTCCCTCAGTGATGTACTGAATGCGTACTGGATCATGGATATCATTGAAACCCGGCATACGCTCGAGTGCAGTGTGGTCAAACTGGCAGCCGCCCGGGCGGACGAGAACGATATCGGCAAACTCAGAGAGACGATCGGCAGAATGGAGGAACACATCAAAAATCTCGAAGGCTTTTACCAGGCGGATTTTGATTTCCATACCATCATCTGTGAAGCCTCGAACAATGAACTGCTTTCGGAAATGGTCAAGATGGTGATTACCAGGACCCATGACCAGTACTTGAAATTCATGCCTGATACATTGTGCGAACCGGAACAGGCGATTGAAACAGCGAAAAGAATCACAGGCTGTATCGAAAAACGGGACACGGAACAGGCAGGCAAGGAGATGGCGGGCCACCTGAACATTGTTCCTTCAGAGCTTGTCCGCCTGATCCCGGAAGCGGAGCGGTACAGAAAACAGTTTGAAACCATTTTCTATTCCATGCCCTCGGGCGGGAATGAAGGGGGATAACGACCATGTCCTTTTGGACGCAACGAATAATGAAAGATCACCATGAAGAGCAGGAAGCTCATGAAGGTTTTGCTTCAGTTCCTTCACGGCCTTCATGGTAAAAAATGATGTTCTTTCATATAAAAAAATAAGGAGAGCCATAAAGAAATGAATCCCGAATCTCAGTTCACAACCCAGGACAATACAGGGGCCGGGCAGCAGGAAAATCCCGTGGGATGGGAGTCCATGCTGCATATAAAACCGCGCCAGCGGTTCTTGAGCACGGCCCAGATCCAGGGATTACATGAAGCCACCCTGTCTCTTATGGAACGGACCGGGTTCAAGGTGACCCATGAAAAGGCAAAGGAAATTCTCCACTCCAACGGGGCCTCGGTGGACGGCGACCGGGTGCGGCTGCCGGGATGGCTTGTGGAAAAGGCGTTGAGCACGGCACCCTCCCAGGTGGTTTTTTTTGACAGAAACCGGACGAAACCGGTGGTCCTCAAGGATGACGACACCTGGTACGGTCCCACTGTGGATGCATTCGACTACCTGGATCCTGATAACGGGGAGCGCCGTCCCTTTACAGTGGACGACTGCAGGAAAACCGCCCGGCTTGCCGACGCTCTGGACAACTTCACCTGGATCATGACCATCGGGGTTTGCTCGGACGCGCCGTCCGCAACCTCGGACCGGCTCATCGCCAAACAGGTGCTGGCCAACAGTACAAAGCCGCTGCTGTTCTGCTGCGGGAGTATGGATTCCATGCGGGATATCTACGATATGGGGGTGCTCATTGCCGGAAGCGAAGAGCGCCTTATCAACCAGCCCAACATCATCGGGTTCCAGGCGCCGATCTCGCCCTTGACCTATGATGACGCCCTGATCGACCGGCTTCTTTTTGCAGCCGAAAAAGGGCTGCCCCAGGTCTGCTATTCCGGCCCCCAGGCCGGGAGCACGTCGCCTGCGACCCTTGCCGGCACCGTGGTCCAGGGAAGTGCCGAATCCCTGTTCGGAATCATCCTCGGCCAGCTGGTCAACCCGGGCTGCCCGTTCGTTTACGGAGCATTTGCCACGATCATGGATATGGCCACCACGATCTTTTCCTACGGTGCGCCGGAAATGAACATCATGGCCTCTGCCATGGCCCAGCTTGCCCATCATTACAGCATCCCGTTTTTCGGGATGTCCGGGTGCTCCGACGCCAAGTTCCCCGACTCCCAGGCAGCCGTAGAAGCGACGTTCTCGTGTTTTTCCTCGTCCATGAGCGGGGCCAACATGGTCCACGACAACGGCTGGCTGGACCATTCCACGTTAATCTCGCCGGAATACATGGTCCTTGTCAACGAGGTCATCGAAAAAGTGAACCGATACATGAACGGAATGCGGGTGGACGAGGAGCGCCTGGCCCTGGATGTCATCGACAAGGTCGGCCCCAGCGGACACTTTCTCATGGAGCCGCACACCATGAACCATTTCCGGGAGGTCTGGTACTCCAAACTTTTTGACCGGACCACCACGGCCGCGTGGCGTGCCGCCGGAAGCAAACAGTTCCACGAGCGGCTGAAAGAGCATACCCTGAAGATCATGGAACACGAGCCGGAGCCCCTGCCGAAGGAAACGGCGAAAGAATTGGAAAAAATGGCGAAAAACTGGATGTAAAAAGGAGTCAGGATATGACGGATTTATCTGCAATTCAAGATGCATTGCTCACCGGTGATGCAGAGGGCGTAAAAAATTCGGTCCAGGAAGCCGTGGACCGGGGAGTGGACGCGGACACCATTCTCAACGACGGGCTTATCAGCGGCATGGACATTGTGGGCGAGAAGATGCAGACCGGAGAAATGTTCATCCCGGAGGTCCTCATGGCGGCCAAAAGCATGAGCGAGGCAGTGGAAATTCTCAAGCCGTTTCTCAAGGACGGGGGCAGAAACAGGGTCGGCCACGTGGTCATCGGAACTGTGAAAGGAGATCTGCACGACATCGGAAAAAATCTTGTGACCATGATGGTGGAAAGCGCGGGATTCGAAGTCACGGACCTCGGGGTGGACGTGGCCCCTGAAACCTTTGTGGAGGCGGTCCGGGAAAAAAATCCGAATATCGTGGCACTCTCTGCACTTTTGACCACCACCATGCCCATGATGCAGCAGACAGTGGATGCACTTGCGGAAAGCGGCGTCCGTGATCAAATCAAGATCATCGTGGGCGGAGCCCCGGTCACCCGGGAGTTCGCAGACCGGATCGGAGCGGACGGATATGCAGCGGATGCGGGCGGCGCGAGCAAACTGGCCAAATCTATGGGATAAAACGGACAAGGAGCAGACATGATTATCATCGGGGAACTTATCAATTCCAGCAGGAAATCGGTAAAAGCGGCCATTGAGGCAAAGGATGCTGACACCATCCGGAAAATCGCATCAGACCAGGCCGAAAACAATGCCGCGTATATCGATGTCAATGCCGGCACATTCGTGGAAAACGAGCCGGAATACCTTGCCTGGCTTGTGCAAACGGCCCAGGAGGCAGCGGATCTTCCCTGCGCCATTGACAGCCCGAACCCCAAGGCGGTGGAAGCGGCCCTGAAAGTACACAAGGGAGTTGCCATGATCAACTCCATCTCCCTTGAAAAAGAGCGGTATGACAACCTGATGCCGCTTATCGCAGGAACGGATCTCAAGGTGGTGGCCCTTTGCATGAGTGACGAGGGAATGCCGGTGACTGTGGACGACCGGCTGAAGATCGCGGACAAGCTTGTGAACGATCTTTTAAAAAGCAACATCGCCCTGGAAAACATTTTTATCGATCCCCTGGTCCAGCCGGTCTCCGTGGACAAAACCTACGGAACCGGTTTTCTCGATTCCATTGAGGCGCTCACGGAAAAATTCAAGGGCATCCATACGGCCTGCGGCCTTTCCAATATCTCGTACGGGCTGCCGGGGCGGAAACAACTGAACCGGGCCTTCATGATCCAGGCGATCCTCAAAGGACTTGACGGAGCTATCATCAATCCCCTGGACAAGGGCATGCAGACCGCCATCACCACGGCGGAAGCCCTTGTGGGCAGGGACGATTACTGCATGAACTACCTCAAGGCATTCAGGGCCGGACTTTTTGAATAATGAAAGGCCTCGGACGGAGGCAGCAGGCGATTTGATAACGGCCTTGGGCCCGGAAAACTCACGCACACTTTGAGATGGCCATCCTGCGGGATCTAACCCAGGTCTTTTTCAGAAGGTTGAAAATCTCTGACGGCATGCCTGTCGGGAGATCCACAAAAGAAAATTTGCCGTTCATTTCAATGGATCCGATGTGCCTGCCTTCAAGTCCGGCTTCATTGGAAATGGCGCCCACGATATCCCGGGGGCTCGCCCCGTGATTCCGGCCCACTTCGATACGGTACCGGTTCATCCCCTGTTCAAGACGGGTATGGTTTTTCTTTTCAGGCCGAAAAGATTTTTGACTTTCCTTGACGTCCTGTTTTCCGGATGAATCCGTCCTTGCGTGATGTATGTCTTTTACCGGTTTTGAATCCAAAGCCGCTTTTTTCTTATGCGGTTTTGCCGGGGCTTTTTCACCGCCTGCACCGTACTCCTTCTTGTCCGCGGGAAGGTAAAAAGGTGAATCCCCGTGCGCCATCTTGGCAACCGCTGCCGCAACCTCTGCCACAGGCCGTTCCTGCTCTTTTGCAAAGGATTCGATGATCTGCTGAAAATCTGCCAGATCCGGGCTGTTCAACATGGTGCCGATGTTGTGCTTGAAATCGGCCACCCGTTTTTCATTCACGGCCTTGTTGGACGGGAGACTGATCTGCCGGATTTTCTGTTTTGTGGCATTTTCTATGGTCTTGAGCAATCGGCGTTCATTTTTTGAGACAAACAGGATGGCCTGGCCGGATCTGCCCGCCCTGCCGGTCCTGCCGATCCTGTGGATATAGGGGTCCACCCCGAACGGCATGTCGTAATTGATCACGTGGGAAATCCGCTCTACATCAAGCCCGCGGGCCGCCACATCCGTTGCCACGAGAATATCGAGCTGTTTGTTCTTCAGCCGGTTGACGGTCCGCTCCCTTGCGTTCTGGGCAAGATCCCCGTTCAGGGCTTCGGCTCTGAATCCTTTTTCCTCGAGGGTTTTTGCCACCTCCATTGTAGCATTCTTGGTTTTCACGAACACGATCACACCGTCAAAGGAGGCTGCCTGGAGAATCCGCGTCAAGGCATCAGCCTTTTTCGCTCCCTTCACCAGCCAGTATTGCTGATCAATGGCGTCCACTCCGGCGGTACGCTCGTTATCCCGGCTTTCCACCGGGTCGGTAAGGTGCTTTCCTGCTATCCTGCGCACAGGTTGCGGCATGGTGGCGGAAAAAAGAGCGGTCTGGACACCGTCGGGCGTCTTTTCCAGGATCCACTCCACATCATCGATAAACCCCATCCGCAGCATTTCATCCGCTTCATCCAGGATCACGCAGTCCAGATGATCCAAGG
>JAIPEK010000094.1 GCA_021737205.1 Desulfarculaceae bacterium | reverse complement strand
GGAACGGACCCATGGGCGTGTTTGAAATGACTCCTTTTATGGCGGGTACCCGGGCCGTGGCCGAGGCGGTGGCCCGCTCCGGTGCCTTTTCCATTGTCGGCGGGGGGGACACCGGACTTGCCGTGAAAATGTGCGGCGTATCGGACTCGATCAGCTACATTTCCACCGGCGGCGGAGCTTTTCTCCATCTGATGGAGGGCAAAGAACTGCCCGGGGTAACGGCATTGACCTGATAAAAAAACAGGGTAACCGTTCACGGTTGTCGGTTCACAGTTCACAGTTTATTCAATGAACTGTGCAACGATTGAAGCATTTTAAATATTGACTTCAATTCTTTAATTAATAATCTGATCTCTGTTTTTTCCGGCCGTGAACCGATAACTGTAAACCGTGAACGGGTACAAAACAAGATAGGAGGCGGCGTGATATTTTGTGATAACAGAGAGCAACTCAGCAGGGAAGCAAAACTTGTCAGAAGCTATTACGAGGTGTTGAGGGACGAGCTGGATCAGGTCATGATCAAGTATTCGCTTGTGGATTCATACAACAATTTCATCCGGCACAAATCCCCTTACCCGTTCGTTGAAACCCGGGAATTGAAACCGAGGGCCCGGATACCCAGCACGGAATTCGAGGCTCAGAATTCATTTCTTGTGATTTTTACGGAAAACTACATCGATGAAAAACACAAAAAATACATCCGGTATTTTGATGTCAACAAAACCACAAAAACCAATCTGTTAAAGCACATAGATTTCCCTGATGTGGAAAATTTCAGCCGCCAGGCCAAGTATCTGGATACGGAAGGTTTTTTTTCATTTCTTGAATCCCTTCTCCCTGTGGATTACGCCCTTTTGATCCAGAGAAGCAAGCTGTCGAAACTGAGGTATGCCCTGACCCATTTCCATGTCCGGGTGGACTGGCCCATTGCCGATGCAGCCGAGGATCTCGCCAAAGACCTGCGGTACATATCCAAGGATCTGTATGAAAAAGGGGACAAATACGCGGACGATCTGCAGAAAAAATTTTTTGAATACTACGGGGTGCCTTTGATGGCCGGCGGCAGGAGAACCGCTGCGATTACGGCGGCCCAGTATCTTCGCAAGATCGGGGGGATTACCACGGTGTACGCCGGCTCCAGTGAATCGAGAGCACTTTTGCAGATAGACGAAAAGGGGATTTCCAAATCCGTTCTGGTCAGATTCGACCCGTCGGAAGTAAAAGAGATTGCCGGATCAGCCAAATTGAGCCAGAACAATTTCACCAAGAATTATGTGATTGCAAAAGAGGGGAAATACTCTGTCGTGATTTTCAGGGCCAGATACGCCTATACCGGTCATGCACTGCCCTCGGAAGGGGGAAAGCTCAGAGAGATGAAGGTCGATACCAACTGGTTGAGGGTATGTTCGGAATTCCTTTTGCCGAAACCATTTGTCAAACGGTATCCACCTATCCCCAAAAAGATGATCTATGCCTGAAGGGATTTGATCATGGCGGTTTCATCACAGTTGGGAAAATTGACGCACAATATGCAGTCCGACCAGATCTTCAAAGGCAGTTCGGATCTGTCGATCACCTGAAAGTCGAACCGTTTAAAAAACGAAGGTTTGTACGTCAATGTGAAAAGACTTGATATCCTGAATACCAGGGCTTCCTGTATGGTCCTGTCCACAAGCGCCGTGGCGATACCCAGGCCTGAATGATTTTCCGCCACCGCAAGGGATCTGACCTCCGCCAGGTCCTCCCAGCAGAACTGCAGCGCACAGCAGCCGAGCACCTCACCGGATTTTTCATCTTCATATACCCAGAAATCCCTGAGGTGGTCGTACAGCTTACTCAAGGGTCTTGCCAGCAGATCTCCTTTCCGGCTGAAGTGCTGGAGCATCTTGTAAATCGTGGGGACGTCTTCTATCAGTGCTTTTCGTATCATGGTTCAAGAACTCCGCTGACCGCCCGGATGAAAATTTCATCGGTAAACGGTTTGTGAATGATTCGGTTGATCCCGGATTGCTGCAGCATGGTGTCGTTCACGGTGATGTCTCCGTTCTCGTTTTCCAGAAAGTCACTCTGTGTGGTGATCATCAGGATCGGCAGCTCGGCCCGGGAATATTTCTTTCTGATTTCCCGTGTCAGTTCAAGACCGCTGATATCGGGCATGTTGAGATCCGTGATCACAAGGTCGGGTTTTGATGAAAGGATCTCGGGAAGCGCCTTTTCAGGAAACTGGAAAAGGGAAGGCTCAAACCCCATTTTGGTAAGTTTGTTCTGGTAGAGTTTGAGCATCATTCTTGAGTCATCAATGACAAAAATTCTTTTTGCAAGATCCTCTTTCTCCGGGCCCCGGCCTTTCTTTTCTTCCGGCAGGGCATTGATCCATTCCGCGGCAAGCTCGGTTTTTCCTTTGTCCCTGAGAAGATCCAGGAACCGTTCTTTGGCCCTGGGTGAGGCTTTTTCGGTGACATGGTTTTTGGCCTGCCGGATGAAGCTCTCCTCTTCAAGGAGAAAACCGAAAATGTTTTCGGCTTCCGAGTCGATCAGGGCGGAAACTGCGTGATCGGACTCACTATCCTCCTGGCGGACAATGTTTTTCAATCCCGCCACCAGAGCCTTGGACAGGTTTTTGTCAATGGCCCGGGCCGCCCCCATCCGAACCGTTTCAACAGGGTCCGTAAGGCCCTGGGCCAGGCATATGGCTGTTTTCCGGGACGGTATCCGTTCCATCGCCTCAAACGCGGCTTGCCGGATATTGGGATCTTTGGGCTGGGTGTTGATGATGTCAATAATGGCCGGAATGGCGGCCGGATCACCGATATAACCGAGCGTTGTGATCAGGTGGACCATGTAGTCGGATTGTGCGTTTTGGAACGCTTTGGTCAAAACGGGAACCGCTTTTTGTCCCATCTGAATCAGCTGGTCTATGGCGGTGTCACGGACAATGGTCTTCTTGGAACGCAAAAGTATGGCAAGCTGGTCCAGGGCGAATATGTCCTGGATTTCGGCGATGGCTTCCACCACTATTTTGTCAGTTGTTTCATCCCCTGTGACAAAAGCCGTCAGCATTTTAACGGCTTTTTGACCTCCCATGGCGGCTATGGACTGGACAGCGGCCTTTTTCAGGTCGAGATCCGCTGAATTGATAATGGGGGAAAAAGCAGGCAGGTATTCTTCAAGGCGCAGACTGCCAAGGGCCAGGACCGCCTCTTTCAGGGTTTCCGTATCGGTTTCCGACGAAATGACCTCCTGTAAAACACCGGCGGCCTCTTGAAGGTTGAGATCTCCGGCTGCCCGGATAAAAAGCAGTCTGGATTTTTTGTTCTTTCCCCGGATAAACCGGAGCACAAGATCTGTATTGCCGTAGGCCTTGTCCAGGATTAAATCATAAAGGGATTCCTGGAGCTCGGTGCTGGAAATTTCGATTCCGGTGAGGTACTCGAGCAACGGGAACGCGATTTTTTCGGATGCTTTCCCCAGTTCCAGAAGCGCCCGTTTCTGCAGATCCATATCCGCGTTTGAGTCAGAGGCGAATTGAAGCAGCGCTTTGGCTTTGACGATATCTTCCTTTTCGATACAGAAGGTAAGCTCTTTTACAAAATCTTCATGATTGATGGAAGTCATACCGGAATCGCCCTTATTTGAACTGGTAAAAAATGGATCGAAGATACTTTTTGGAGAGGAAAAGGTCGGTATCGTTGGAAAGAGACTCTGTGGAGCCGATCAAAAGATACCCGTCCGGTTCAAGGCATTTGGCGATATTGCCGTATATCCGTTTGCGGTCGGCCGGATTGAAATAGATCATCACGTTGCGGCACAGAATTATGTCGTACTTGCCGATCCCGGACAGTGGTTTCATAAGGTTCAGCTTCTTGAACTGGGCCATCACCCGGATCTGGTCTTTGATCCGGTAATAGTCCCCCTGTTGGTCAAAAAAGCGGTTCAGGCGGTTTTTGTCAAGGCCCCGGGAGACTTCGAATTTATTGTATTGACCGTAGCTTGCCTTGGCCACAGCCTCGTCTGAAATGTCCGTGCCGAAGAGCTTGATATTGTACCGGTCCGGGGTGATTCCCATCTCCACAAGGATCATGGCGATACTGTAAATTTCCTGTCCTGTGGAGCTTGCAGCGCTCCAGAGACGGATGGAAGGTTTGGCGCCCGGATTCTTTTTGTATCGTTTGTCGATCAGGTCAGGGAAAATTTTGTGCTGCAGGAGTTCAAACGGGGTTTTGTCCCGGAAAAAATAGGTTTCGTTGGTGGAAATGGCGTCGATGATTGAATTTTCAATGATTCGTTTGGGATCGGACTTGGCCTTTTTCAAAAGCTCTGAAAAGGAGGTACATTGGAACTGGTCCATCATCGGATTGAGCCGGGTTTCGAGAAGATATTCCTTGCCCCTGTCCAGTGCTATTCCGCTTATATCAAGTATGTATTTGGAAAACTGACGAAATTCTTCCTCAGTTACTTTCACTTTTGTCATTGTGCAAAGCCCGGCAAAATTATGTCTGTTATATTCAGGCTACAACCGTATTGGCAATTTCTTCGGCGATTTTTCCAAGCGGTGCAACTACATCGGCGATTCCGGTTTCTATGGATTCCTTGGGCATTCCGTAAACCGTGCATGTGGATTCATCCTGGGCGATAATGTAACTTCCATTGTTTTTCATCTGGATCAATCCATTTGTGCCGTCGGATCCCATTCCGGTCATAATTACGCCTGTGGCCCTGCCCACGTAGTGTTCGGCAATGGAGCGGAACAGGTAGTCAACAGAAGGTTTGCAGCTGTTTTCCGGGGGATCGTCCGTGATTTTGATTTTTCGGGTTGTGCCGTCCGCGCCCGCCACAATTTTCATCTGTTTCCCTCCGGGGGCGATATATACGGTTCCCGGCCCGATCACTTCGCCGTCTTCCGCCTCTTTAACGTTGAGCCTGGATTTTTTATTCAGGCTGTCTGCAAGAGAACGGGTGAAAAGCGGGGGCATGTGCTGTACGATCAGAACCGGCGCTTTCAATTTCGGATCGAGCATGGGAACCATTTCGGTCAGGGCGTTCGGGCCGCCGGTGGAGATGCCGATTCCCACGATTTCAGAGTTTTTCTTTTTGGTTCGTTTATGGACCACCCGGGTCACGGGTTTTTTGACAGCAGGTTCTTTCCGGGCCACGGGCGGTTTTTCCCGGGCAGGGGCTTTGATACGGGAACGAGTCCGTTTCTGCCGTTTCAGCGTCTCCACAATGGGCACAAGGGATTGTTTGACCTTGGCGAGATTTTCCGCCATGGTACCTTCGCCGGGCTTGGAAATAAAATCAAAAGCACCGAGTTCCAGCGCTTTGATGGTCATTTCACTGCTGTCCCGGGTGAGCGTACTCACCATGATAACGACAGGCGGATCAGGAATGTCCTTGAGCTTTTGAAGCACTTCGATACCGCTTAATTCAGGCATTTCGATATCGAGAGTGATGAAGTCGGGTTTTACGGAGTTGATTTTTGAAAGTGCGATTTTGCCGTTATTGGCGGTGCCTGCCACTTCAATCTCGGGAATCTCTTTTAAAATATCTCCGACAATCTTTCGGTAAACAATTGTATCATCGACTACTACTGCTTTTAACTTTTCCATTACTCTTTGAGAACCTCGTCAATATCCAGGATGCCGATCAGTTTTGTTTCCGTTTTTAAGACGCCGCTGAAAAATTTCCCTTTTATGCCGCTTATGTTGGAGGGGGCGGAATCGATATCTTCGGAATTCCCCTGGACCACGTCGCTGATGGAATCCACCATAAGCCCGATATGTTCATCTTCCGAGTTCACGATGATATTCCGGTTGTCCTTGCCCGAATTGATCCTGGACAATCCCAGTTTTTTGGCAAGATCGATAATGGTGACTATTTTGCCCCGCAGGTTTAAAATACCGATGATATAGTCCGCTGCCTGGGGGACGTTGGTGATATCAAAGTGTTTATTGATCTCCTGAATGTTCAGTATATCGATTCCGCACAAAGCGTCCCCGACATAGAAGGTCGCAAGCTCCATGCTTGTGTTCACTGTTTCCACATTTTTTTCCGCCATACTGTTGTTCTCCTTTTACAAGAGATGAGTGAACCCTATATCAGATGCAGGTACTGCTTGATGATCTTCATCAGTTTTTCCCTGTCCAGCTTGATCTCATACTCGTCGATACCTACTTTTTTCCCTTTTTCAATATGGGCTTCGCTGGCAAGAGAAGTCAGGGCGATCACCGAAAGATGCGAAAAGGAGGGATCCTTCTTGATTTTTTCGGTCAGTTCGAACCCGTCCATATTGGGCATCTCAAGGTCGGTAACCACAAGGTCGATCTCATCGCCCCTTTCTTTTAAGAGTTCATAAGCGATCTGCCCGTCTTCCGCCTCGAGCACCTTGAATCCGTCTTCGGTCATGAAGCCTTTGACCTGTTTTCTGAAGAAGGCGGAGTCTTCCGCGAACAGGATGGTCTTTTCTTCTCCCTGGCTGGTGATCTGTTCCCTGGTTTCCGCATCGGTTTCAAACCAGTCCGGGTTGATCTGTTTGATGAACTCGAAAATGTCGATCAAAAGGGTGGTCTTTTCGTTGATGATCATGGACCCGCTGATACTCGGCTGTTTCAGGGTGCTTTCATCCACCTCGAGAACGACTTCAAGGGCATCCACCGGCGGGGTTACCATCAGGCCGAGTTCCCGGCCCTTGACCCTGAAGACGATGACTTCCTGCTGTTCTTTATGGGGAAGTGGTTTCACGCTTGCCACCTGACTTATTTCATAGAGCGGCAGAGATCCCCCTCTGTACTGGATCACTTTCCGGTCACCGACCTCTTCGATGGCGGATGCATCAAACCGTTCGATCCTCTCGACAAGATTGAGGGGGGCGGCAAAGTATTCGGTCTCCGCGTTCCTGAAGGTCAGCATGGCCGCCTTGTCTTTTTTGGAATCTTCCTCCTGTTCCATCTCTTTCTTCACGGTTTTTTTGGTGGCCACCGCATTCAATTCCGCCATTTGAGCCAGGTTGGAGATATCAAGAATTAACGCGACCTTGCCGTCTCCCATGATGGTCGCACCGGCGTAGGCGTCGCATTTTTTCAGATGCCGGCCCACGGGTTTTACAACGATTTCTTCGGAATCAAGAAGTTCATCCACCACAAGTCCGTATTTGAATGAACCGGCGGAGACGACGGCGATATTGAGGGCACTTTCCGCGTGATACCGCCTGTCCGAGTTCCTTTGTTCCCTTCGCTCTTCAGCAAGGGCGCCGGATTCGTCCGCCGGATCCTTCTCCCCGAGTTCTCTGGATCTTCGGTCCGCCACATTCCGGCGGCGGTCAGGTTTTTCTTCGCTGGTTTCCGGATCGATATAGGTTTGCTGTATACCGAGTATATCGGCAAGGTTCAAAAGCGGCAGCAACTGGCCTCTCAGCCGGACAACCGCAGCATCCCCGACTTTTTCGACACGGTCTTTGACCTGGGAGGCGGGGATCCGCAGAAGTTCATCCAGGTTGACTTGCGGCACTGCATACTTTTCTTTTCCGACGGCCGTGATCTGGCTCGGGATAATGGCCAGCGTCAAAGGCAGTTTGATCTGGATGTCGGTGCCTTTTCCAAGAGTCGAGTCAAGTTCGATGATTCCGCCCAAGGCTTCAATGTTGGTCACTACCACATCCATTCCAACGCCCCGGCCGGAGACGTCGGTGACCTTTTCAGCAGTGGAGAAACCCGGTTTGAAAATCAGCTCGATTTTTTCTTTTTTTGACATTTCGGCGACCTGGTTTTCGGTTACCAGGTCTTTTGAGATGGCGGTGTCCGCAATTTTATCCGGGTCCAGTCCTTTTCCGTCGTCGGAAATTACGATGTTTACCTGGCCGGCATCATGGAACGCTTTTAGTTCGATTCTTCCGGTCGGGTCTTTGCCCACCTGCTCCCTGACCTCCGGAGGTTCGATGCCGTGGTCCACCGAGTTTCTGACCAGGTGGGTCAAAGGGTCGTTAATGGATTCGAGGATCGTTTTGTCCAGCTCGACTTCTTTCCCCTGGATATCCAGTTCGATGGATTTTTTCAGTTCCCGGGACAGGTCCCGCACGATTC
>JAIPEK010000093.1 GCA_021737205.1 Desulfarculaceae bacterium | reverse complement strand
TGCATGCAGTCGTAAAACCGGAACGCATCACAGATAAAATTGTCTTTATTGGCCTGGAAAAGCTCGGTCCCCGGAGAAGGAGACAGGACGGTAAACGTGATTTCAGCAGGGCCCAGCGTCTGGATATCTTTTTCAAGGCACCTGAAATCCTCTTTTGTGTAATCCGGGTCCACGATAAATGCCGCGTGAAGGGTGATGCCGATTTCCTTGAGAATCCGGACCGCTTCTTTGTTGGTCTCGTTTGAAGTTTTCTTGTTGTACCGGTCGAGCTGTTCTTCGTTCATGGACTCAAGGCCCACGTACACCACGTCGAGCCCCGCTTCCTTCCACAGCCGGAATACCTCCGGATGCCGGACAATGGTGTCGCTCCTGGCCCAGCTGATGTATTTTTTCCGGATACCCCGCTCCTTCAGGATCTCGGCGATCCGGGTCACCCGCTTCATGTTGATGAACATCTCGTCGTCCACAAAGTAGATGTGGTCCTCATCCAGCCGTTCGATCTCATCGGCGACATCCTCGGGCGTTCTCTGCAGATAGGCCTTGTTCATGGCGAACGGGATCACGCAGAACGAACAGGAAAAAGGACACCCGAGAGATGTGCGAAGGCTTGCCACACGGGGAAAGATCGTATCCAGGCGGCCCGTGTCGCTGTGGGTCCAGATGCAGAAATACCGGGAGCGGTCCACAAGGTCCCTTCTCGGCGGGGGGATCTCCCCGATTTGTGCATACGGGGGAGGGGCGGCGGCCGCAAGGGACTCAAACTCCGGGTGGCCGGGAGAGAGGATATTCACGCCGTCATGGACCGGCAGGTTCCTGCTGATGCGGTCCAGAATCCGTGTCATGGCAGTGGCGCCTTCTCCCCTGACCACGGCGTCCATATGGGGGACGGCATAATCGCCAGGGTAAATAGTGGCATGGATCCCGCCGACAATGACCCATACGGACTCCAGAGCCTTTTTGGCTCTTTCGGCAAGGTCTTTGACGATATGAGCGGTGGAGCTGTACCCGGTAAACCCGATCAGATCAGGGTGAAACGCGCCAACGGTTTGATCGAATGTCTGCACCGGGGATTTTTCCACGCTGAGATCGAGGATCCGGACCTCGTGATCCTCCGGGATTCCCCCGGCCACAATCTCAAGTTCCAAAGGTTCAAGATGCAGAAATGCCTCGGAAAGACGTTTGGCAACGGAAAGTTCCGGACACGGTTTCACCAGAAGAATTTTCATGTTCGGTTTTGCTCCCTGACGGATTCGGCAGCGCATTGCGCCGCAAGTTCTCCCGTGGCCATGCATACGCCCATGACCCGGACCGACGCCTGGACGGCCGGTGTGGCACTGATGCTCTTACCGCAGAAAAACAGATTATCCGCAACCGCCGAGGTGACATGGTCCGGCCGGATGCAGTAGCAGGTTTCCGCGTCAAGGTACCGGTACCGGGGTCCTTTTTTTACATCCCAGAATTCCGACGGCCAGAAGGACCGGGCCGGGCAGCCTTGATTGCCGGACGGGCGGTCCAGTACCGCACGGCCTTTGGGAAGTACGGCACCTCTGGGGTGTATCCGTTTTGACCGGCGGAGAACCGTGGCCGCACCGAGTGAAGGGATCTCCTGTCTGAGTTGTTCAAAAATCATTTCACAATCTGCGGTTTCCCGCTCCTCTAGTAAAGAAAATTTGATGACCCGGGTTTTGGAGAAGGCATTGCAGCTTGTTGTCACAAATGCCAGATACGGGTTCATCCCGTTCCGATCCACGATTTTGCGGGCCGTATACGGAATTTTCAAGGTGATGTCCTCCTGAAAGTCGCCCGCCACCTCAATGC
This sequence comes from Desulfarculaceae bacterium, assembly GCA_021737205.1. Lineage (GTDB taxonomy): Bacteria > Desulfobacterota > Desulfobacteria > Desulfobacterales > Desulfobacteraceae > JAIPEK01. The sequence goes on along the minus strand of JAIPEK010000093.1, from coordinate 6,275 downwards.
AGTACCCGGAAAGCTGCAGGTCCGCCTCTTCCAGAATTGCGGCCCCTGTTGAGAACATGCGGCTTAATACGGCGTTGCCGGTTGCATCGATAAAGGTTTTTGCCGTAAGGGTCTCCCCGGGTTTCCTTTTTGTCCAGGTTTGAACGGAGCAGATTCCCTTTTTGCCGGTTCCCATGCCTGTTATTTCAGAGTCCGGAAAAAACGAGACGCCGCTTTTTTCGAGCCGGTCTTCAAAATACCGCCAAAGAGAGGAACTGTCAAATGCCATAACAGAGACCCGTCCCATCCGGGTCAGGCACTCGTTGCCCAGGGTGCTGAGTAGATGTTGATGAATTTCAAGGCTTACGCCAGGGTTGGCCGGGGCAAACGGCATCTCCGGCCTGCTCTGGAAAAGTCCGGCCATGTGGGTGTGAAAACAGTCCCTGGCCGCGCCTCCGATCCCGGGTTCCTTTTCCACGAGCGCCACGCTCATGTTCCTTTCCGCCGCAACGAGACATGCGCAGATTCCGGCCACACCGGCACCTGCCACAACCGTATCAAAAGTCTGTGATTTATCCATACAGCACTTCCTTTTTAACGGCGCCGGCAAGCGAGATCAGATCCTCTTTTTTAATCTTGCCGGAATAACCTGACATGACCAGGTTCAGCCGGTCGTTGAACCGGGTGAAGTAGACACCGATGCCCGGTTCGAAAGGCACCACCGGCATGTGGCACAGATCGGCTGTCTCAAACCCGAAGACTTTTTCCAGGTGAAACGCCTGCTCCGGAATATAGGAAAACGAGAATGCGTACGGGTGCCGTTTCATGGTTTTGCCCATGAAAAATCCCAGAATGCCGGCAGGTGCAATCCGCATCAAAAGGGTGGCGTTCTTGAAGTGGTCCGGGATTTTCTGCTTGATCTGTTCCACAAACTGGTGTTTTGCGGACCGGATGTTCTCCGTTTTTTCCGATCCGTGCTTGAGATGAAAGATCAGAAAAGAGATCCGGTTGAAAAAGATCCGTCCGGCTGTAAATTTCCGTCCCCTGGTGTCCATGTTCACCGGCACTGCCATGTCTCCGGGGGTGCCTTTGCCGGTGAAAAACGCATCAAACACGGTTGCGGCCGAACTCAAAAGATAGATGCCGCCCATGAGGTACCCTGCTTTTTTGAGGGTGTTGGAGTCGAACCGCCGGGTTTCTTCTTCGGTGAACCGGACCCTTGCGTGCGTCAGTACTCCGGCGCTGCCGGACTCTTTCAGACAGGCCGCTTTTCGTCCTTCCGGATAAACGGCGCGCAAAAAGCGGTTGATGGTCCGGCCGGATAAAAACCGGTTCCGCCAGTCATACAGCCGGGCGTCGTTGGCGGGAAGCTCGAGTGTGGAAGGATGGGGGTTGTTTTGCCCGGTGTCATCCAGAATCATTTCGAGAAGGCGTTCCGCCCCCCTTGCATCCAGCAGTCGGTGATCGAACCGGAAGAGTATAAAGCTGCGGTCGGCAAAACGGATCAGATCAAACGCGATCATTGTACAAGTGTCACGAAACGGGGTGCGGGCACGTTCTTCAATGACCCTTTCCAGTTCTGTTTCATTTTCGGAAGAAATATCTTCCACATGTGCGTCGGTTTTTGAAAAGGGCTTTTGTATGGGACGCCAGTACGGGGCCAGATGCCATGCCCGTTTCGATTTACCCTTGTAAAAGACACAGTCGGACAGAACCGATTCAAGGCGGTTTGTAAAGGAGGTTTGATCAGGGCAGCCGGCAAGTTCCAGAACGATCTGGGAATGGTTGCCGATGCCGGTTTTTTTCTTGTTGAAACCGTCCAGGGCGGTCATGACCCAGTCGATGCCGCTGAGATAGTGCCGTTGTGATTTCCGGTTCAGCCGCCTCATATTACCTGTTCTTCAATGTCTCCTCTATACCTGCGGCCAGGGTGGCCACCGACTGGATGTTTTCGTGGCTGATGGCCGAGTTCATCAGGTCCACCTTGAATTCTTTTTCAATGAACACGAACAGTTCCACCAGTATCAATGAATCGATGCCGATTTCGTGAAACGGGGCTTCTTCAGTGATTTCCCCTTTGTCCATACCCGTGGTTTCGCTCAACTGCTCTATCAGTTTCTCTCGGATTGTCTCCCGGCTCACCATTTTTCCTCAATTCTCCTGTTTTTCACTCTCTTCGGATTCTTTTTATACCAACATGTCCTTTCCGGCACAACAAAATTTATACATCCATCCGGAAGCTTCGTTCTCAACTTCAACTTGGAGGCCCTTTAAACCGGGTTTCCTCCCTTTTACCCCGGGCCGGCTATGGTGTGTGTAGTTTGCCTCATTCTCGCAGCCCGTCCTGGGCTGCTCCGAGGGCAATGACATCCTTCTCTCATCCATGAGGATCAGACCGGATGTCATTGAAACCCGGCACACTACACACACCAAATCCGGCCCTTCGGTGGTATTTTGTGCCTGAGAAGCCTGGATCTACATTAGAGAAAACCCGCTTTTCGGACCGTATACTTTATCGATCCATCTTCTATCGAAGAAAAACAGTATGAAAGGCCCCGGTCAGAGGCAGCAGACGATCCGGTATGCCCTGGAAGCGGATTTCAATGCCGGTCGGTTTCCGGGCACATGACGTGACCGGTTCCGGCATTGTCCTCGGAGCAGCCCAGGACGGGCTGCGAGAATGAGCGGAAGGGTATACCGGATCGGCTGATGCCGGGATTGTGGGTTTCCATGTACGCTCCAGTGGTAAAATCCAGGAAATCCTCTTATATGAGACCAACGCGGAGATGGCTTGTGTCTTATGCCGGGTTTCAATGGCTTCATCGTCCCTTTTTTCCAATTGCATCGATTGCCCAGAAGGGGGCTTCGGCGGTATCCGGAATCGGCGTATTCCCGTCCCGGGTGAGCAGGACGGCTGCCGCACCTTCCGACGTGCCGCCGGTTCCGTAGAAGGGAAGCGCGCCGCAGCCTTCCTGTATCCCGTCGAACGGGGCGGATCGCTCTTCCACATAGCAGACGTACACCTGATCCACATGATTCAGCACAAGCCAGTCCTCGGCCAGTTCCAGCGCCCGGCCCAGGGGATCGTCAAAACAGGTCAGGGTCGCGGCGGGGCCCTGTATGCCGAGAAGCGTGGTGATGTAGGAGGCGGCGGCATTGTGGACCGAGTGGGAAAACGTGGTCGGGGAACCCCGGGTGTCCGAGTGGTCCAGCATACCGTCCAGGAATTTGAATGTGGTGGCATGGGGACCGAAACGGGTGGCGACGATCACCCCGGTCTCGGTGTCACTGTCGGGCCGGGGGTTTTTAATCGGAATATCAAGGCACGCCTTGACGGCCATTTTTGCGAATTTGTCCGCCCTGCGGGCCCCCTTGATCTTTAAACCGGCCGGGTTGTCAATAAAGCTTTTACCGATCACCTTCACTGTTATACCTCTTGAAAATCAGTACCGAATTCATGCCGCCGAAAGCAAGGGAGGTGGACATGGCGTATTCCGCATGAATTGCCTGTTCTTTTTCCACCGGCCTGATCCCCACGTTCTCGTCAAAGTCGGCGTATCCTCTGGATGCAGGCAGCCACTGCCGCTGGAGGGAAAGGACGGTCAAAACCGCCTCGATGGCGCCGGCCGCTCCCAGGGTATGGCCGGTGTGCCCTTTGGTGGAATAGATTTTTACAGAGCTTTTGAAAAGTTTGCCGAATACAAGCCCTTCGGTCCGGTCATTGGTCTGTGTTCCGGTGCCGTGGGCATTGATGAAGCCGATCCGTTTCCCGGAGATGCCCGCCCTGTTCAAGGCTTTTGTGACGGCTGTTTCAAGCCCGAGGCCGTCCGGCCGGGGGGAGGTCAGGTGATAGGCGTCCGATGCCGTTGCCCAGGCGCGGCATTCGGCCATGGGGGCAGCCCCCCTCGCCTTTGCCGAAGACAACGTTTCAAGGACAAGGAAGGCGGCTCCTTCTCCCAGGTTGAGGCCGTCCCGGTCCGCATCAAACGGCCGGCAGGGGGAGTCGCTTAAAATGCCGAGGGCGTTGAACCCGGAAAGGGGGACCCGGTTTAGTTCGTCCGCTCCACCGGCAATGACCGCGTCACACCGTCCGCTGTTGAGCCAGGCCATGGCCGTTCCAACTGCATCCGTTCCTGAAGAGCATGCATTGACAACCGTCATGGCCGGTCCTCCGAGGCCGTAGTCCCGCTTGAGTGCCTCTGCCGGGTTTCCTGCCAGATACCGGTGAACCGCGTCATAAGATTCAACGGTTCCTTTCCTGTACCGGCTGTAGAATTCGATGTCGTTGAGCTGGCTTGCCACGGTGGTTCCTGCACAGATCCCGGTCCGTTCACCGGCGGATACCTCAAGGCCCGCCTGGTTTACGGCCTGTTCAAATGCGTGCCCGGCAAGGGCCAGGGTCCGCCCTTTTTCCGTATCCCGACCGGATGGAAGTTCTGCTCCAAAACTCGGTTTTGTGACGGTACAGCCCGGAATATCCGGAGCTGCCGGAGGCGTACCCTCTTTTGAAAGCCCCTCGAGGCACTCGACTGCCGACCGGCCCAGTGCGCTGATAATGCCCATGCCGGTTATGACCACGGGTTCGGTATGGTTCAATGGTTCGGGCATTTGTGTTTATCAGGCATTGTCGTATATATATTGAGCCAGGACATCCAGGGAAGCGAATATCTCTTTTCCCTTTTCCATGTCCATGTCCGCCAGATCTATGCCCCAGTTCTGCTGGAGGATGAGAACGATCTCCACCGCATCCAGGGAGTCCAGCCCTATACCTTCCTCTCCGAAAAGGATCTCGTCATCTTTCATTTCTTCCGGTGTAATGTCTTCCAAGGAGAGTTCCTCGACAAGACTTTGTTTCAGTTGTTCGCGTATTTCCTCCAGACTCTGTTTATCCGCCATAAAAACTCCTTGCATCCTCTTTTCTTAATAACAGCCATGTCCTGACGGACACAACGAATGATGAAAGATCACCATGAAGAGCATGAAGTTGATGAAGGTTTTGCTTCAGTTCCTTCATGGCCTTCATGGTAAAAAATGTTATTCTTTCTTATAAACGGCCATGATGCGCTGTATCACAACAAACCGTGAAATTTCTATAAGACCGTGCCTTGTCTCTTGTTTCTTGTTTCAAGTCTCTTGTCTCAAGTTTCTTGTAGGTATACCTTATAAATCTCATTTTTAAAAGGGGTCAGTTCCCTGAGACCGACCTTTTCTCACCGGGTCCTCCGGGATCCTCCCGGTTCCGCCAGACATCATAAAACAGAAAACACTGGTACGGCGCTTTCGTGAAAAAATCCGTCAGGATATCCGCATACGTTTGGGCCCATTGCGTCAGCTGATCCCGCTTGTTTCTTCCTTTTTCATACTTCGGTGTCATCACATGGGTGAAATCCACGGTGTAGGATTTGAAACCTGTCCTGGAGGCAAGGAGCATGACCACCGGCACCCCGGCCGCGGCCGCAATGGAAAAGGCGCCCAGGGGGAAGGCGGCCCGGTCTCCCATGAACGTGACCTCGCCCGTGGCCGCATCATACGGCCGGTCTCCCATGAACGACACGATATGGCCGTCCTTGAGCAGCTTGATGATTTTCAGCACGTCACCCGGTCCGCCGGCCGGCGGTATGGTATCGATGAACGCCCCTTCCGATGAAATGTTCAAGGATTGTTTGACAGCCGTGTTGTGCTCCGGATGCATGACAAGGTATACATTCTTGCCGATTCTCCCGAGGGTGGTCATGGCGATCTGCCAGTTTCCGGCATGCGCTGTCAGGAGGACAAAACCGCTCTTTCGGGCCGACAGATCGGCTAAGGTGTCTTCTCCCAGCAGGGTGAAGTTGAACCGGACCGCCCCGGATGTCGCTGCCATCCGGTCGATGAGCTGTTTTCCCTGGCTGACGAACAACCGGTAGCACTTGAGATGGATCATGAGTTTTCCGTTTTCCGGAAACCGCCGGGACAGGTAGGCACGGGCCGCTTTTCCCGCCTGCCGGTCAAACAGCCAGTAGTGAAGCGCCACCCCGTACAGAAGCCCGTAGGCGGCCCAAAGACCGCCGGTTTTCAGGAAGAGCCTGAAAAACCAGAAGCCCGGCTTGTTACCCCGCTGTCTCGACACGATCCGAGTTCTCCTGTTTGTCGTTCATTCTGCGCTGAATGCCGGATGAAACGTAATACACACCAGCAAAAGCCACAACTGCATAAAAAGGTGCCATGACAAGGGATCCCACAAGCCAGTCCGTGAAAAACCCGTACAGGTTGCCGGAAATCGAGGAGAAAGTGAAATCGGTCAGGAAGACGCCTTC
>JAIPEK010000092.1 GCA_021737205.1 Desulfarculaceae bacterium | reverse complement strand
TTCTCAAGAGGAGAGGGCGGGACCTCAACTGTTCCGAAGCCCAGGCCCTGTTCGGTTTCGACAATGACCTTGGTCCCTTTCTCAAGAGACAGAAGACCGCTGTCAAAGTCGTATATTTTTCCGCCTTTTTTGAATCGGATGCCTGCGGTGTAAATCATCTTGTTTAAACCTTTTGCGTATTGGATAAAAGTTCTGTAAAAAAATTCTCCAGAACCAGTCTTAAGGTCGCATTCGACTCGATTTTCCGTTCCGTTTCATGGAGTTTTCCGATCCACGAAAGGATTCGGGCCGGATGCGTATTTGCGGTGATCCGTCTGAGGGTGGAGAAAAAATCGGTATTGACCAGGGTGTTTTCCGTGTGTCCGATGACGGCAAGATCCCGCAAAAATGATCGGATCACGGCCAGGGAGTCTTTTAACAGATCCGGGTCTTTGTCCAGGTATTCCGCTGTAAGGAGCGCTTCCAGGGGATTGGTGCCGTTCTTTTCCTCTGAAAGGACCAGTTTTTCAATCTGTCCAATGAGCCATTTTCTCCTCTGAACCCAGTCCGTATCAGTTTCATTTTTTTCGATCCCCGCAAACCGCAAGGACCGCTGTATATCCCCGTCCGCCATTGCAGCGCAGATGGCCGCATATTCGGCATTGATACCGTGGGTTTCCATCAGCTGGTTTTTGATTTCAACCGAATCAGCCACCTTGAACGGAATATGTCTGCATCTGGAAACCACCGTGGGAAGAAGAGGGGCGGTATTGTCCGCAACCAGGATAAAAAGTGTGTCCCGGGGCGGCTCTTCCAGCGTTTTCAGCAACGCGTTCTGGGCCTCGGTGTTCATGGTTTCGGCATCATGGAAAATGACGACCCGTCTGAACGCTTCATTGGCCCTCACGGTTAAAGAGGTGCAGAGATCCCGTATCCGGGAAATTTTAATCACGCCTTTTTCCGGCATGATCCGGAGGATATCCGGGTGCATGCGGTTGCCGATTTTTTTGCACGGCCGACATTCCCGGCAGGCCATGTGCCAAAACGGCCCATCTTTGGGGAATTCACAATTTACAACACGGGCAAGCGCCTCCGCAGTATCTGCCATTTGAAATCCCGCCTTGCCGGTGAACAGCAAAGCGTTCGGGAATTTACCGCTCTTGACGATGTGTTCCAGCTCGGATTCGGCCCGGAACGCCGGTGTCAATTGACTGCTGTTTCCGGCCAAAGCAGCTTGGTTCTGCATCATTGTCAGTAATCAACCCGTTCCTTGAGCTCCTTGCCGCATTTGAAAAATGGGAGCCGTTTGGGTGGAATATGAACTTTTTCCCCGGTTTTGGGGTTTCTGCCGGTATAGCTGTCATATTCCTTGATGAAAAACGAGCAAAATCCCCTGATCTCCACACGCTCTCCTTTGACAAACGCTTCTTTCAGAGAATCGAAGAAAATATTCACGATTTCGGCGGCCTGGGATTTTGACAGATCGGTCCTCTCTTTCAACGCATCAATCAGTTCAAGTTTGTTCATGGGTCCTCTTTGGGGATTCGGGTTGCAAGATGTTCATAAACATGGGTTGTAATCAAAATTCGGTAATAAGTCAAGGGGTTATGCCAGTATATCCGGCAACTTTTCCACGTTGTCCTCCTCCACTTCAATGCCGGCAAACTGCCTCAGGGCATCCACATGGATCACCACCCGGCTTTTGCCTTTGTACTGGACGAATTCCCCACGGAGACCGGCCATCGGACCTTCTGTTATCATGACCGGGTCTCCCTGCTTCAGACGGGCGGAATCCCCGGTAATCACGTCCATTTCCGTGCTTGTGAGAATCCGCAGGGATTCGATCTGACCGGAGGCAACCGGCACCGGTCCCTTTGTGTTGCCCAGGATCCGCACGGCTCCGACCGTTTTCAGGACATTCAGGTGATCCGGCGGATATATGGAGGTCTTGACGAATACATAACCGGGGAACAGGGGTCTTTCCAGCATGATGTGCCGGTCTCTTCTCCGGCTTTTGGTTTTGATTCTGGGCAGGAACGCTTCTATCCTTTTCTGCCGGATTCCGTCATACACGATATTTTCATAGTTGCTCCTTGTCAGCAGGGCAAACCAGTTTGTCTCATTGCTCATTCGTTTCCGAACGCTCCGATTCCGTGAAGTTCGACAAGAAAAGAGATCTCCCGGTCATCCGGGGTTTGGGAATAGGAGACCTGAAGAGTCCAGCATTCATCTTCCATCAGAATACCGATTTCGTTTTCGATGTTTTCTTCGGCAAAAATGTCCTCCTCCACTGAATAGTATGCACTCAGCCGGCGGGTGATTTGAATGTTGACCGTGCCGAGGAGAGTCTCTTTGTTCTCCCTTTCATACCGGTATTCGGCCTTGAGGTAATCTCCTCTCTTGTCCGTGAGTTTGAGAAGAGATTCATGGGTGGTGATCTCATTGGAATAGGGGGACCATGCAGCTTCCGTTTTGATCCTGAGGGGTCTGACGGGTCTCAGTTCGGCTTCCAGGGTGATGTCGGAAAAGGGCTCGTCTCCGTCCTCCTTGTGGGTATTGATATCAAATGTCTGGTACAGTTCGATCCAGGCAAGTTCGTTGTACACGTTCTTCCCGTTTACCTGTTTCCTGGAGATGAACCGGTTGGTGAGGATCCATTTGACGGTATTTTGCCTTCCGATGGTATCGATCTTGTCGAATTGCGGCAGATCCTCCTGGTCTTCTTCCGGAATATACGTGTACTCGATTTCCGGTGTGATTTCGTGTTTGATTTTATCGGCGTATGCATTGTCCGTTGTGTAGATTTTGTAAACCATTGTGGAAAGATCAAGGTTCAGGTCGTACATCTCTCTTGTGAAATAATCCTCCGTCCCGCCGGAAGGTGTCTCGTATTCGTCCGTGTACCAGGCGGTTTCCCGGACCCCTGCATAGGGCTCCACTTTGAGGTAACTCCCGATACTGAACGGCATGTATACGGTCGGGTGGACATCCAGCCGGTTGCCCCGGATCCTTGAATCCGTCGTATCTTTCCGGTGAAAATAGTCATAGGTGGAATCAAAGTCGAACAGGAACGGGGAAGAGGCTATCCGCTGCTTGACCGAAGAAAACTTCACGGACGGCAGGCGGTGGAGGGTGGTGTCTTCAGTGCCGTCCCGCCGTTTGATCACGTTGTCATAATACTCTAAATTCAAGTTCAGGCTGTAAGAGCTGAACGACCGGTTGAGATTGAGGGTGTTTTCCCTGGTGGTGTCGTCGTAATCATCAATGCTTCTGCCGAAGTTGTTTTCAAAGTAGTCCTGGGCGCTCTCAAACCCCGTGTATCCGGATTTGAAATCCCGAAGATAATCCGCATCACTGACCACATCCATGTCGAGTTTGCCGGTAAAGTCGAACGGAAGTTCCTGGTCCGCTTTCATCCGGAACCAGTACCGGTTTGTATTGGTCCGGTCCGGTGTCCCGTCATAGCTGTATTCCGAGTTTTCTTCCGTGCCTTCCCCGAGCTTGTCATCCTTGAGATAGTCGTACATGATCGTACCCCTGGAATTTTCATCCAGGATATACCTGTACTGAATCCCGGATTTGGTTCCCCGGTCCGTCATGTGATCCAGATATAAAGTGGCATCCTGATTCCTGGAGATGGCCCAGAAAAACGGCTGTTCATACTCCATTCCTTTCCTGTCCGAAGAGGCGATTCTCGGTACCAGAAAACCGGTCTGCCGTTTGGTCTTTACCGGGAATGCCACGAACGGTGTATACAGGGCAGGGGCCTTTTTCAGCCACAGGGTGGCGTGGCTGGCAAGTCCGTATCCCTCGATGGTCACTTTGATGTCCCGGCCGGAGATTTTCCAGTCCGGATTGTCTCCCGGGCATGAAGTGATGGTGCCTTTATCGGAGCGGTAGGTCTTTTGCCCTGTCTTTTTGATTTCATTCCCTTTTATGTAAAAGTTGTTTTCACTCATGAAAACAGTGCCGTCATATATGGTTCCGGTTTCGGTTTCGAGGTTCAGCTGCATGGCATTGCAGGTGACGGTGTCTTCACCTGAAACCAGAAGGACGTTTCCTTTTGCCCGGGCGTCCCGGGTCTTGTTGTCAAATTCCACATAGTCGGCCTCAAGCCGGGTGTCGCCGCCGGTTATGATCACGTCATCCTGTGCTATGTACAACTGTTTTTTGTCATCATAGGTGACTTTGGATGCTGAAATGTTCCAGGATACCGCTTCAGGATCTTCAAGGGCACCGGCGGCATACACCGGGGGCCACATGACGAGAATCAGCAGTGCCAGGGGGATCTGGAATACGAGGTATTTCAAATTGATATAACCGCCTACGAGTTTTGAATTTGCACATCCAACAGAATTCCTGTATAAATCATTTTAAAGATTGAATGTCAAGGCATGATAACAGAATAGAGAATTTTATGCAAAAGTGCGGAACGGCTGAACAAACGCCCACGATCCTTGATTCCATCGGCCATACTCCTCTTGTGGAGATCCGGAGGCTGAATCCCGTCAAAGGGGTGAAAATCTATGCCAAGCTGGAATACATGAATCCCGGCGGCTCCATAAAAGACCGGGCCGCCCTTTCGATGATCCTTGAAGGGGAACGCACGGGCGAACTCACCTCTGACAAGACCGTTATAGAGGCCACCAGCGGAAATACCGGCATCGGTCTTGCCATGATCTGTTCCGTGAAAGGGTACAATCTTGTACTGGCCATGTCCGAGTCGGCAAGCGGGGAGCGCAAGAGCATTCTGCGGGCAAGGGGGGCCAGGATTCTTTTGACTCCGGCCCATCTGGGATCTGACGGGGCGATAGAGGAAGTATACCGATTATGCAGGGAAAACGTCGGAAAATATTTCATGACGGACCAGTATAATAATGAGGCAAACTGGAAAGCCCATTACCATACCACCGGAGTCGAAATTTACAACCAGACCGGGGGAAAAGTAAATTCCGTTGTGTCCACCCTGGGCACCACCGGGACGGCCATGGGAATTTCCAGGCGGATGAAGGAATACGGGAAGCATATCCGTGTTATCGGGGCGGAGCCGTTTCTCGGGCACGGGGTCCAGGGGCTCAAGAACATGAAGGAATCGTACACCCCTGAGATATTTGATAAAAATCTTCTGGACGAGAAGCTCAACATTGAGGACGAAGAGGCGTTTGAAGCGGCCAGGAATCTTGCAAAAGCCGAAGGCCTTTTTGTGGGCATGAGCAGCGGCGCCGCCATGGCCGCCGCCGTCAAGGAGGCACGGAAAATCAAGAGCGGGGTTGTGGTGGCGATTTTCCCGGATAGCGGGGAGAGGTATCTTTCCACCCCGCTTTTTGCGGTCAAAAAAAAGTTGAATCTGAATCTTTTCAATACCATGACCAAAAAGAAAGAGCGGTTCGAGCCCGTTTCCACGGATGCCGTTTCCGTTTACACCTGCGGCCCGACGGTGAACAAGCGGCTGGATGTTTCCGGGTTCCGGCGGTTTGTGTTCACCGATCTTCTCCTGCGGTATATCGAATACCGGGGGTTTTCCGTGAACCATGTGGTCAATATCACGGACCTTGATGACAAGACCATTGAAGGCTCCGCCCGTGCGGATGAAAGTCTTGAGACCTTCACGGACCGGCACGTGGACGCGTTTAAAAAGGATCTGGCAACTCTAAATGTTCGACCGGCCCAGGCGTATCCCCGGGTGTCGGAGAATGTGGATGAGATGGTCCGGCTCGCCAGAACACTGCAAAACGGAAAATTCGCGTATGAAAAACTTCATTCCCTGTATTTCGATATTTCAAGCCTTCCCGAATACGGACATCTTTCCGGCATCGACCTTGACAAAATCCGAATCGGGGCTACTGTGGACCTTGATGAATATGAAAAAGACAACCCGAGGGATTTTACGTTGCTCAAACGTGTGAGTCTGTCGGAACTCAAGCGCGGTATCGGGGTGCGGACCGAATGGGGCAACGTGCGGCCCTCTCTTCATCTCCAGTGTGCCGCCATATCCATGAAGTATCTGGGGCAGCGGTTTGATCTGCATACGGGCAGCCGGGAGCTGGTATTCCCCCACCATGAAAATGAAACAGCCATTTGCCGGGCAAAAACGGGAGGTCCCCTGGCCGGTTTCTGGGCGCACTGCGAGCCGGTGAACTATGACGGTTCGCTGGGCGTGGACTCGGTAAAGGAAATCACCCTGGATACGCTGTTCGACATGGGATGGGACAGGGAAACCGTCCGCTTCTGGATGCTGTCCGCCCATTACCGCAAACGGCTTGTGCTCTGTGAAAAAGCGCTCGCAGAAAGCCGGAGCGCCTTGGACCGGGTCAACAGGGTACTTGAAAAACTTGAGAATGTGAGAGACCGGGCGCGTCCTGCGGCAGAGAAAAGTGTTCCGCCGGACCAGTTCATTTATGATATGAAACAGGGGTTCATAAGTGCCATGGACGATGATGCAAAAGTCTCGGGGGTTATCTCCATGCTCTTTAAAAGCGTCAAATATATCAACCGGCTGGTGGACCGCGGGGAAGTGGATGCGGAAGGGGCGTCCATGATCATTGAATTTTTCAGGGAACTGGATACTGTATTGCAGGTGTTTCGGTTTGATTTTCAAAAATCGTACTCCCGGAAGGTCCGGGAACTTATGGAAAAACGAAAGAGAGCCCGCCTTGAGAAAAACTGGGAACTGGCCGACCGGCTGAGGAAAGAACTTTTGGAAATGGGGGTTACCGTTCAGGATGAAAGTGTATAAGGATAGTTGAGAAAATGATCAAACCGATTTTTTTTCCGTTTGCCCATATCACGCAGATGGAGATGGATATGATATCAAGGTTTTTCGAGCCGTTCGTCTATTTGCCGACATTGCGGGAGAAACGGGGTGACCCGGTAATTGAAGAAGCCGTGGATCAAGCACGCCTGAACCGTCATTTCGCCTCCAGCCGGGAGCTGGAGGAGGTGGAGCGGCAGGCCGAGGGGTACAGGGAGATTGCCCGGTTGAACCGGGACGGCAAAACCGGGCTGCGGGAATTTTTGCGAATGGGTCCTTTTCTCAAAAGTGATACATCCGTGGGCGGTATTCGGTCCGAGATCGAAAAAGGCGCAAAACCCTCAGGGGGTAACGGAGACCCGGCCGGGGATGTGAACCGGGATCTTCTGCTGTTGTATCTTTCCGGTATTTTTGACAGGGAAAAGCGGGCGGTGGAATCCGAATTCCAATCGGTCCGGAAGGCGGAGCTTCGCCTGTTTGAAGCCATGCGAGGGGAGCAGGGGCAAAAGAACTTCCCGGCAGCGGGCGATTTTCGGCTTGAAGATCTCGGCGCCTGTATGACAGGGGAGAGAGTCGAGTCCTGGGCCCGGTATTCGGCACGGACGCTGCCGGACCTCGAACCGGGTGTCCTGCCGGTTTACGTGACCACCAGCCCGTCCGTTTTTGCGTATATGATCTCTTCGGCTGAAAGTGCAATAAATATCCTTGACATGGAACATTTTAGGGTGCATGAAGAAGAATGTGAAAATCAGCATCAATGGAAAAAAGAGTGGGAAGGTTTTATCCGCCGTCTTTTGGAAAGTGATGATGAGGCTCAAAGCGCGTCTCCCGGCCCGGCGGATGACGGATGCAGGCGGACCGCCACATTCAGACTCTCTCTGCTTTGGGGAGGAGATGCGGTGCATATGTTCAGGCATGCAGGTGAAAGTCTTCCTGTATGCCTGATTGAAAAATAATAAAAGACTTGATTAATTCGGCTGTTTGTTGTAAAGCCGCTTGTCATGAGAAACAGATTTGGTTGTACAGCCGTAATGATTAATTATTAAGGAGGTTTTTTTAAAATGGCTTTTACCCCGATCGTTGACGAAGCAAAGTGTGTTGGTTGTGAAGAATGCGTGGACGTATGCCCTGTGGAAGTTTTTGAAATGCAGGACGGAAAATCCGTGCCTGTGAACGCGGAAGAGTGCATGGGCTGTGAAAGTTGTGTGGAAGTTTGCGAAGAAGATGCGATTACCATAGAGGAAGACTGATCTTCGGGTCATACGCTTTGTAATAAATCCCCTGGTTGGTCTTCCAACCAGGGGATTTTTGTTTTTATATGAAAGAACATCATTTTTTTTACCATGAAGGCCATGAAGGAACTGAAGAAAAACCTTCATGAA
>JAIPEK010000091.1 GCA_021737205.1 Desulfarculaceae bacterium | reverse complement strand
TTCGGCCAGAAACTCGACAAGACGGGCTGCATCGTACTGGCACCGTGCATGCAGGGCCGTATATTCCGGGCATTTAAGACCGGGTTCAATGTCCACGTACAGATTGAACATCATCTGGATATGAGCCGCTGCCACCCTCACTGCGGTTTCATCCACGATTCCCAGAGGAGTGATACATACACGGGGGGGCGCAGATGTTCCGTCCGTTTGCGTTATTTGCTTCATCCGTCTTTTGTAACGCCGTAGGTTCTGATTTTTCTGGAAAGGGTTCCTCTGTCGATCCCGAGTATCTCAGCCGATTTTGAAATGTTCCAGTTGTTTTCCCCCAGAATTTTCCTGATATGGTTCGATTCCACCTCCCTGAGGCTGTCACCCGTGGTAAAAGAGTGCTCACTCCCTGAAAGAAACGTCAGATCCTCCTTTCCCACCCCGCCGGAACGATTCAGGACCACGGCCCGCTCCATCACGTTTTTAAGCTCCCTGACATTGCCCGGCCAGTCATAATTTTTCAAAAGGGCAAGGGCATCATCGGAAATCCGGTCCACATTTTTCCCAAGCTCCCCGGCAAATTTTTTCAGAAAATGATAGGCCAGAAGCGGTATATCGTCCCGCCTTTCCCTCAAGGGCGGAATTTCTACATTGATCACGTTTATCCGGAAATAAAAATCGTGGCGGAACGCACCGGTACTCATAAGCGCTTCAAGATCCTGGTGTGTGGCGCACACCAGTCTGAAATCACCGGACAACTCACGGGTGCCGCCCAGCCTTGTAAACGTGCCTTTCTCCAGAACCCTCAACAGGTTCACCTGCATCTCCACGGAAATTTCGCCGACTTCATCAAGAAACAGGGTCCCTGCATTCGCCATTTCAATCCGCCCTCTTTTGGCCTGCACCGCCCCTGTAAACGCCCCTTTTTCGTGGCCGAACAATTCGCTTTCCAGAAGAGGCCGGCTCACGGATCCGCAGTTGATCGGAACGAAAGGCCCTGCATACCTTTCACTCCGTGTATGGACGGCCCGGGCCGCAAGCTCCTTTCCGGTGCCGGTCTCTCCCGTGATCAGCACGGGGGTATCGATACCGGCCAGATCCTCGATCTGCTCGAACACATTCCGCATCCGGCGGCTCTGTCCGAGCAGATCGTCCAGTCTGCTTTCCTCATGCCGGACAAGACGCTCTTTGAGCATGATATTTTCGTCCTGCATCTTTTTTTGTTTGCAAAGCTTGGCAATTAAAAGCAACAGCTCTTCCGGATCAAAGGGTTTCAGAAGATAGTCGTTCGCCCCGTTTTTCATGGCATGTACAGCTGAATCGATGGAACCGTATGCCGTGATCATGACCACCATGATCTTCGAATCGTCCTCTTTTATCCTGGACAGAAGCTCGAGTCCGTCCATCCCCGGCATCTTGATATCAAGAAGAATCAGGGAAAAGGGGCTTTTTGCAATTTTCTTCAGCGCCTCGGCCCCGGAACCGGCCAGATCCACGCGATACCCTTCCTTTTTCAGCCATGCAGCAAGGGATTTTCTCATGGCCTCTTCATCATCCACCACCAGTATGGAAAACTCACTCATAAACTTCGGCCTCACTGTTTTTCCAACGGTTCCTGTTCAGCTGCGGGCAGCGTGACCACAAACGTTGTGCCTTTGCCGGGTACGCTGTCCACTTTTATTTCTCCCCTGTGTTCCCTGATAATGCCGTACACCATTGAAAGGCCAAGTCCGACCCCGCTGGTGTCGGACTTGGTGGAAAAGAACGGTTCAAAAATCCGGTCGATGTTTTCTTCGGGGATTCCTTCCCCTGTGTCCGTGATCTCCACTTGGACCGTCTGTTCCCCTGCGTTTTCACCGGCGCGGATGGCAAGCTCCCCGCCGTCGGGCATGGCATCTATGGAGTTAAATACAAAATTGGTGAAGCACTGCTGTATCTGGGTGTAATCCCCCAGGACGGCAAGATTTTCATTCTCGAGCTCCAGTTTGCAGCGGATATCGGAAAGCTCCATTTTGTGGCCAGTGAGTGCGACAATCCGGTCAAACAACTCGGAAAGATCGATTCTCTTGGTTTCCATGGGCTGTTGGCGGGAAAACGTCAGAAGATTGTTCACGATCATCCCCGACCGCTGGGCCTCCCGTATGGACAGTTCGAGATAGGTTTTGAACTCTTCCAGCTCGTTTCCATCCGGAACGCCTTTTTCAATACTCCGCAGGATGTACTTGTTAAAATTGATGATGGACCCGATGGGGTTGTTGATCTCGTGGGCCACCGACGCCACCATCTTCCCAAGCGAAATCATTTTGTCCTCCTGGACGAGCCTGGAAAGATCCTTCTTGATGGACATGGTCCTCTTTTCAACCCGGTCGTTGAGTTCTTCGGTGATGTCCCGGATCACTTCAAGGACCTGGGCTACTTCCCCATGGCTGTTGAATAGAGGAAATGTGGAGACATCACAGTACACCGGCCGGTCGCCGTAAATGTGTTCATGAATCGCATGGGAGGACTGGCCCGTCTTGAGCGTCTCTTTCATGGGGCAGAACGAATTGTCCAGGTCACAGGCCCGGCTGGAATTGTGGGAAATCTGGAAACAGAATTTCCCCAGAGCTTCGTCCCGTCTGATCCGGGACCCTTTCAACGCCGACTCGTTGATCCAGATCACGCGCTTGTTCAGATCCAGGACCATGGCACCCACCACGGTCACTTCTGCAAGAGTCCGGATGAACGAATGGGACAGCTTGAGTTCTTCTTTCTGTGCCTCGATCTGCTCCCCGGAATCCAGAACCGCCTTCACGATTTCCTGGAAAAGCTTTGATGTTTTGTTGTTCAGTATCGACACGGAATCCGGTTTTTTTTCACTGATGTCGTTGGAAAGATCCACCTTGCCGGTGAGATTGATCACAAGCTCCAGCCCTGGGATGGAAAGGAGATCTTCATAGTTCTGCGTAGTAAAAATCGATTTTTTGCCGGCATAAACCACCCCTGCCGCATCGGGATTGATATCCGCGACACCGGCGATTTCCACTTGAAGGCCCGTCAGCTTTCCGGTCTCGAGAATCTTCAGAAGGGATCGGCATCTTCGGCCGCCTCCGATAATGGCCATTTTCAGCTTGTTGATGGTTGTGCTCATGACCACCTCCTTCAAAAATTTTACCCCTTATTTATTGTTCCGGCAAGATTTTTGTTGATTTTTCCTTCAGGTATTCAGGAACCGGTGCGTACGCCGTACTCTTTGAAATTGGTTATCGGATCAGGCAGGCATTCGGTTATGGATGCATAGGACAGGCCCATTTCCGACTCCTTGGACTCTTTTTTCAACGAGGCGATAATATTGCCGGCCTCCTCTATGGAACAGTTGCGTTCAATGCCTTCAGGCAGTTCAAGAATGGCGATGCTGATTTGCATCAACGGAATTTTCCGGACACTCCCCTCCCGGTCCTTTGCCACAATGTAGCCGTTTCTTATGGCCTCTTTGTTGTAGAAGCTTTCCGCATTTTTCCTGAAGGTGGTGGCCAGATTGCTCATTTCCGCTTTCACTTCACTGCCGGCGGCCCCCTTGATTCCCATGAAAAAGTCGTCCCCGCCCACATGCCCAACGAACTTGTTTTCCGGCAGCCCCATGGCCTTGAGAAGCTCGGCAAACATCAGGATGACCCGATCACCGTTCCGGAATCCATAATGGTCGTTATACGACTTGAAATTGTCAAAATCAAAATAAATCAAATGATACGTTTCCTCGCAATCACAGAGCTTCTCTGAAAAATACTCGTGAATCAAGGTGTTGCCGGGCAGTTTGGTCAAAGGATTCTGGTTTCTGGCAAGGGTGAGATTTTTCTCGTTGATCAGGTTGAGCATGGCCTTGGTGCTCAGAACGCCCATGTATTTCATGTCATCCACCATAATCAGGCCTTCGTTGTTGTTGTGCTGGGTATACGTTTCAATGAGTTTTTCAACCGACGAATGGATATCCGCGATGGGAATTTTGGTGACAAACCGGGTGATGTCCTTGCCGAAAGCCGGATTTTCAAGGAGCTGACGACCGAATTTTGAAAAGATATAGTCCTTGAACGCATTTTCCCGGATGATTCCCAACGGCTCTTCGTCCCTGTTGAGAATCGGGAAAAACGGCGTATCGTTTTCTTTTCTGAATTTGTCGAACAAAGAGGTCACATCATAGCCTGCAAAAACCGGGTTGACATAAGTGATCTGCTCGGAGATCATGGAAATGTCCTTGGACAGGCCGCTTCTCTTTTCCGTCCTGGCAAGCTCCCGGATTTCATCATACACCGGTTTGAGTCTCTCGATCCGGCGGGTCGGACGCTGGATAAAGTACCCCTGCATCATGTCACACCCGATCTCCTTGCACTGGGTATATTCCTCCCGGGTTTCCACCCCTTCGGCAAGGACCAGGCTTCCCATGAAATGGGCAAAGTTCACGATCGTGGAAACCACGAGCCTCTTTTTGGGGTCGTTTTCCATGTTCCGGATAAAAAACCGGTCGATTTTGATGTAATCCGGTTCCGTATAGTAGATCAACTGGAGGCCGGAAAAGCCTGTTCCGCAATCATCTACCGCGATCTTAAATCCCCTTGAATGGTATGCGGCAATGATCTTTGACACATCATTGTTGTCATGGAACTGGTGCTTTTCCGAAATTTCGAAGCACAGCTCTTCCCGGTTGTAACCGTATTTTTCCAGCAAATCGGTTGTGACGCCCGGTGAGTAATCCTTTGAGCCCAAAAGCCGGTTGTCCAGGTTATAGAACAGCTTGACCCGCCGTTTTTCCCTGAACCGTGAAAATTTTTGCAGGGCTTTCTCGCGCAAATACAGGTCCGCGTGATGGAGGATCCCAGCCTCGTAGGCGCTGTCAAACAGATGGTCGATCGAGGAGAACCCGGCCTCTTTATGGCACCTCAAAAGCGCTTCAAATCCGAAGGTGTTCCCGGTATGGATGTTCACAACCGGCTGGAACGCATAATCCACCTTCCGGAGCCGTTTAATCCATTCGGTATCATTCAGTTGTGTCAATCGGCCTCTTTTCGGTTATTCGATCCAGGAATATTCGTACCTGCTGCAATCGAATTTCCTGTTCATGATTAAAAGGCAACCATACAGAGCGATTGTCAGAAATGTGTTAGGCCTTGATTAAATCCTTATCAGTCGTCCGGATTTTTCCCGGGGGAACACGCATAAAAACATCTATCAGCTTTTTATTTTTGCAAACGAAGTCCCGCCGATTGCCTGCTGGGCCACGCCTATGAGAATGAATGCGCCCGGGTCGATGCTGCCCACGATATATTTGAGGTTGTTCACCTGGGAACGGTAGATGGTGCAGTAAATCATGGTGTGCTTGTTACCGGTATACCCGCCTGTCACCTCCCAGTGGGATATCCCTTTGCCCAATGCCTTTAAAAGGAGATCATTGAGTTCATAAGGCTTGTCCGTGATGATCATGGCGGTGCGCACATGACTGACCCCCTCCAGAACATAATCGGCGGCAAGCCCGCTGAAGAACAGGCTGATCATCGCCAGAAGCGCAAGTTCCCAGCCGAACACCACCCCGGCTGCGAAAATGATAAAGGTATCAGTGAACAGAAAAGACTGGCTCAAGGGGAAACCGGTTTTCTGCTGGATGATACGCCCCGGTATGGTGGTTCCGGGAAAGCTTCCGCCGGCCCGGAAAATGATCCCGTTTCCGATCCCGAAGGAAATCCCCGCATACAAAGAGGCCAGAAGCACATTGTCCGTGACCGGGAAATCGTTCATCCACTGGGGCAGAAAGACAATAAAAAAATCGGTGCAAAACGAAAATATCACAAGACAGAACGTGGTGGACGCGATAAAGCGCCACCTGCCCAGGTAAAAATACCCCAGCACCACAAGCGGAATATTCATGATAAAAAAGAGCATCCCTTCACGCCAGCCTGTGAAATGATTGATGATGATGGCAAGTCCGCTCAACCCCCCTGCCGTAATATCGAACGGTACCTGGAACAAGGTATACCCGAACGCGGTTAAAACGGCTCCTACAGCGATCAGGATCTGCTGGAGGGCAAACCGCCTGAAACTGTAGTAGTCCCTGAAAAAGCGTTTCCTGTTAAAAGCCATTGCATGCCCCTTTCTTCTCTTTCTGCAATCCTTAAGTTCAGCAGAGGCGCTCTTGTTTTCCCTTACCACTCCGTTCGCTATCATGCAATAAAAAGCTTGAAAAACCGGGAAGACACTATTTACAATTGCCCTTCAACTATTCAGACAACCTTCACGAATCAATTTATCAGAAGCATTTAAACCTCAGTTTGAATTTCAACCTATTGAAGTATTGTATACCCGTATCCTCGTTAAAAATTGAATTGTAAACGCTTATGGGTCGACAGAAGATATAAATCCATATACAATTGTTTGAACTATCATCGAATGGAAAACAGGCTTTCATATAAAAAGACGTCGAGGTCTTTTTGGAAAAAAGCTGGAGCAAATTCGGATCCACATATAAAAACCTATGAATTTTCGAATCGGATTACCTTGTAACTATGAAACGATATGCTCCGTCATTGGATGGATTTTGGCTTTTCTGCTCTTCGGCTTTGTTGTATACTTGTTTTATGCCGTCATTAAAAAGGCCCGGGACTACAGAAACAGGAAATAAAATAATTTAAAAACGACTTTGGATCCCCCGTGATCAAAGGAGCTGCAATGGCATCGGAATTTTATCAACTGCTTTCCAGTATTGGGTACCACCATCCGCTTCATCCGGCAATGACCCATTTACCGGCAGGACTGACCATCGCCTGTTTTTTATTCGCTCTGTTGGGATACTTGAGCAATCGACCCCAATTCACCCGGACAGCCCGACACTGTACGGTACTGGCTTTTTTATCAGCCATACCAACCATCATTTTCGGCTATTTTGACTGGCAGCACTTCTACGGCGGCGCCATCATCTTTCCGATTATCGGAAAGATGATACTGGCCGCCCTGCTGCTGTTATTTCTATGTGTCCTTGTATTTGCCGGCAGAAAAAGCCAGAATGTAACCGGTCGGCAAATGGCCCTGTATTTTGCGGGTTTTCTGGTGGTAATCGGCCTGGGTTTTTTGGGCGGAGAGCTGGTATATAATAAACAAACCGCTTCCGAACAGAAGACGTCTGCAGGCGAGATTTCGGAAAAAGCCTCCGTCACTGACGGTAAAGAGCTTTTTGAAAAAAAATGTTCGGCTTGTCATCTCGCAGATAGTCCCCGAACCAAAGTCGGCCCCGGCTTGAAAGGACTGTTCCAAAAAGAAAAAATGCAGGTGAGCGGCTGGCCGGTCTCGGAAGAAAACCTGAAACGACAGCTTAAAAAACCTTTTGATCAAATGCCGGCATTTGATCAACTCACTGATAAAGAGATCACTGCTTTGACTGGGTATATAAAAACCCTTTAAAGTTATGGGCACAAGAGCGAAGATCAATATTGTGATTGTAACCGAAAAAAAAGGAGGTTTTTTTATGAACGGCAAACTGACAAGAACACTGGCAATAATGGCCATTATGATCCTGGGTTGTGCAATCTGGGCGTACGCCGGCTCCCATGAAATGCCCAAAGCTGATCCGGATGCATTATGGGAGTATATCACGGAAGAATCTCCATATGATTCGTGGAAATTCTGGCCGGATCACCAGGGCATGCAGCCGGGGCGAGCCCCTCATGGTCCCCTGCACAAAGTATATGTGAATGACCGGGCTTTCAATTCCAGCCGGCCGCCGGTTCAGTACGGCAGCATAGCAGTCAAGGAAAACTATGGAAAAGATAAAGAGCTGAAAGCTATTACAGTAATGTACAAGAAAAGAGGGTTCAACCCGGGGGATGGCGACTGGTTCTGGGCGAAGTACAGCCCGGACGGCAAAGCAGACAAATACGGCAAGCCCGCAGGCTGTGTCGGATGTCACGGCACCCGGGCGAACAATGATTTTATTCTGGTGCACGAATTCAAATAAACAAAAAAGCCCCGCTCATTCTTTAGTTGAATGAACGGGGCTTTTTTAATAAGAACCCGGCAGCGTCCTACTCTCCCACGGGAGATTTCCCGCAGTACCATCGGCGCAAAAGAGCTTAACTTCCGTGTTCGGGATGGGAACGGGTGTGGCCTCTTTGCCGTCGCCACCGGGAAAGCATATAATCTCAT
>JAIPEK010000090.1 GCA_021737205.1 Desulfarculaceae bacterium | reverse complement strand
GAGATTAGATGGCATCCTTATTTTGGAACGAAGTGTAAACCGGCAAATGAAGAATGCACTAAAATGCTTCGATCATTGCATAGTTCATTGAAAAAACTGTAAACTGTGAACCGACAACCGTAAACGGTTACGAATAACAAAGGAGGCTTTTGACCATGAATTCCGAACTGATAAACGTCCGGATCAAGATTTCCGGCAGAGTTCAGGGTGTCTTTTACAGAGCCGAAACACAGAAGGCAGCCGGCCGGCACAATATCAAAGGCTGGGTGAGGAACCTTCCCGGCGGTGACGTGGAGGCGGTTTTTGAAGGAGAAAGAGAGGATGTGGAGAAAATGGTGGACTGGTGCCGCAAGGGGCCGCCGGCTTCATCGGTCACATCGGTGAAAACCGAAAAAAACAGCACCCTTGAAAATTTCACCGATTTTCAGATCACATATTGACTTTTTCCTTTGTGCCCGCAAAACACCGTTTCAGTGCGGCAGAGTGAACATCCGCCGCCATATGAACCGGGCTTTTGCTGTATATCGGATCCCAGGACGCCGGGTCCGCCGTACAGAAAAACTGAACCTCCAGCCCGAACCGGGTCAGGGCCTGCTCCACGCTCAGGCCTTCCATTTTTTGCGCCGCGTGCCAGGTGGCCCCGCAGGGCGCCCCTCTTATGACGTCAATGCGCCTGATGCGATTGCTTTTCCCCTCGATATTGACATAAGGGGCGCCGAAAAGTTTTCCATACTCCCCAAGGCAGACCTGCCTTGAAAGCATGCATCAGGTGGGCGGGCATATGGCGCTGCCCCTTGATATTTTCTTTCCCGACGCGACAATCGGGATATTCAGCCGTTGTGCCAGAATCGACAGATCCTCGGAAAGATCCGGGTGTTTCAGAAAATCAAGAATCAGATCCGCCCGGACCGTTTCCGGAAGGTAGGCCGAAGCATCATCAATCACCGGCTCCAGGGGGGAATCAATATCCACCACCTCTATTTCAAAACGGTCACCCCCGAACTGTTTGATCCCTTCGATTTTAGAGCTTCCCCGGCCGTCCTGCTGAATAAGAGTAATTTTCTGCATCGTTTAGAATCCCAGGTCCTCGTTGATCAGCACCACCTTGATTCGCTTTTTAGGAAAGCATTTTTCCGTAATTGTCCAGGTATTACAAATCCGCTCCGGGCTGCTGCAGTCATGACAGAATCCCTTTTCCCGGCACGGGGTCTTTTTATCCAGATTCATGGTATTCACCGGGGCCGCGTAATTTTTCACACGCAGCATGGCTTCTTCAAGATCCGTGCATATCTTGTTTCTCCCGATAAACAGAATGACATTCTTCGGCCCCCATGTGAGAGCGGCCACCCGGTTTCCGATCATGTCCAGGTTCACCAGCTGCCCCGTTTCAGTCACAGCATTGGTGCCGGTGATAAAAAGATCCACCAGCAGGGATCTTCGTCTCAGTTCCATGTTCTCTTCGAACCCGAGGCTTTTGTCAAATGTATTTAAGACTTCCATGTGTTCATTATCCTTGAGTGCATGGAAAAGCCCTGTTGCCACAAAGGACATGGACCCGCCCCAGGAAACGCTTTCTGCGTTCAAAGGCGGAATAATATCGTTCAGTGCCGTCTCTTTTGCCTGATCTGCCGAATCGGCAATAAAGACCTCGAAATTGTTGCTTTCCAGATTCTCTTTCACACTTTGAAGTTTGAGCTGCCAGTAATTATCAATCGGTTGTTTCATATGTCACCTCGAATCAATGGTTTAATTATAAATGTAAAATCCGGTTCACTTTACCGCTAAATCAGCCATTCTTGCAACCCCAAAAAAATAATAAAAAAAAATCACATTTTTTATTGACTTGTATGGAATTTCTTACTAAGACAGTAGTAACGATATAAATTGCATTCAACAAATAATTGCGATTTCAACACACGGCTGAATCCAACACGGAACCACGACCTCGGCAGCGCCCGGTACACGATGAACCGCCCGGAAGACTGTAAAACAATGAAAGCCCGATTTCAGGGCTGTGAAATAATATCAATTGTAATCGTACAATCAGTTCATTTGTAAAAGAGGTGGCGGTCTTACTTTCCGCGGACACGGAAACCGGATTCACGCCCCCCTCTTTACCGAAAATTTATCTATAAATATCAATTAGGTACAAGTTTTTAACAACTGGAAAGGAGGCAAAACATGAGCCAAAGAGACGTTACCGAAACCACGGAATCCCAGATCGCCGTACACTGGCAGGAAGAGGATTACTACTATCCGAGCCCGAAATTCATCGGCCAGGCCAACCTGACCGATCCGGCCGTATTTGACCGTTTCAAACTGGACAACTTTCCGGACTGCTATGTCGAATATGCGGAGATGCTGTCCTGGTACAAGTACTGGGATGAAGTCCTGGACACAAGTGACGCCCCCTGCTTCAAATGGTTCAAAGGAGGGAAGCTCAATGCCAGCTACAACTGCATAGACCGCCATCTTGCGGAAAACAAGAACAAAACCGCCATCCACTTTGTCCCCGAGCCCGAAGAAGAACGGATCGATCATATCACCTACCATGAACTCTATGTCCGGGTAAACGAATTCGCCGCATTGCTGCGCAATAAGGCCAAGCTGAAACGAGGCGACCGGGTCACCATCCACATGCCCATGTCTGCGGAGCTGCCCATCACCATGCTCGCCTGTGCAAGGCTCGGCGTGATCCATTCGGTCGTATTCGGCGGATTTCCCGCAAGTGCCTGCGCCGACAGGATTGTCGACTCCCAGAGCCGTGTGCTGATCACCATGGACGCCTACCACAGAAGCGGCAAACTCCTCGACCACAAACCCCACGCAGACGAGGCGGTGAAACTCTCGGAGGAGCAGGGGCAGACCGTGGATACGGTCCTTGTCTGGCAGCGGTACCCGGGTAAGTATTCTTCGGACAAACCCATGAAGGACGGAAGGGATATAACCGTTAATGAAGAGATTGCAAAGTATTACGGAGAGAGGATCGAGCCGGAAAGAATGCTGGCCGAGGAACCGCTGTTCCTCATGTATACCAGCGGAACCACAGGCAAACCCAAAGGATGCCAGCACAGTACCGGCGGATATCTCGCCTATGTCACAGGCACCTCCAAATATATCCAGGACATCCAGCCAAAGGATGTATACTGGTGCATGGCCGATATCGGCTGGATCACCGGCCATTCGTACATTGTGTACGGCCCGCTCTCTCTTTGCGCATCCAGCGTCATCTACGAAGGGGTCCCCACATTTCCGGATGCCGGCAGATCCTGGCGAATCGCACAGAACCTCGATGTCAGCATTTTCCATACCGCGCCCACGGCCATACGGGCCCTGCGCAAAGTCGGGCCGGATGAGCCCGCCAAATACAACTACCACTTCAAGCACATGACCACCGTGGGAGAGCCCATTGAACCGGAAGTATGGAAATGGTACGAATCCGCAGTGGGAAAAGGCGAGGCCATTATCGTGGATACCTGGTGGCAGACGGAAACCGGCGGTTTTCTCTGCAGCACGGTTCCCGGTATTTCTCCCATGAAGCCCGGAAGCGCCGGCCCCGGAGTACCCGGCATCCATCCGGTCATCTTCGACGATGAAGGCAATGAAATCAAAGAGGCAGGCATCGCCGGCAACATCTGCATCCGAAACCCCTGGCCCGGAATGTTCCAGACCATATGGGGAGACCGGGACAGATTCGTAAAGACCTACTTCGAGCGGTACTGCAAGGATCCGAAAAGCACGGACTGGAGAGACTGGCCCTATTTGACCGGGGATGCTGCCATGAAAGCCGAGGACGAGTACTACCGTATCCTGGGAAGAATCGACGATGTGATCAATGTCTCCGGCCACAGGCTGGGAACAAAAGAGATTGAGTCGGCAGCACTTGTTGCGGATGAAGTCGCGGAAGCTGCTGTTGTGCCGGTGGCCCATGACATCAAGGGAACCGAGCCGGACCTGTACGTATCCCTGAAACCGGGATTCGAACCTTCCGAAGATATTGCGCAAAAGGTGTCCCAGGCAGTAATCGACCAGATCGGTAAAATCGCCAAGCCCAGAAGAGTGTGGCTGGTGCCGGACATGCCCAAAACCCGGTCCGGAAAGATCATGAGACGTGTGCTCGGAGCCATTTCCAACAAAGGCGATGTTGGCAACGTCATGACCCTTGCCAATCCGGAGGTGGTAGACACAATTAAAACAATGGTGGAAAAAGAATAATTCGACAAATTGATTGACGGAAGACATGGAGGCTGTTTATGGCAAATCTGTATGACGAGATCTACAAAAAATCCATCAATGATCCTGAAGCATTCTGGGGCGAGATCGCGGAAGACTGCCACTGGTATAAAAAATGGGACAAGGTTCTGGATGACTCGAACAAACCCTTTTACCGCTGGTTTACCGGCGGAGAGATCAATACGTGTTACAATGCGCTTGATCTCCATGTGGACAACGGAATCGGGTCAAACAACGCCCTGATTTACGACAGCCCGGTAACCGGGACGCAGAAAAAATACACCTTTCTGGAGCTCAGGGATGAAACGGCCCGGTTTGCAGGAGTTCTTGCCGAAAAAGGGGTCAAAAAAGGAGACCGGGTAATCCTCTACATGCCGATGATTCCGGAAGCCGTCATCGCCATGCTCGCATGCGCACGTATCGGTGCGATACATTCGGTTGTATTCGGCGGGTTCGCGGCAAACGAACTTGCCACACGGATCGACGATGCAAAACCGAAAGTGATTGTATCGGCCTCCTGCGGTGTTGAAGTCAAAAAGGTCATTCCGTACAAACCGCTTCTGGACAAGGCAATTGATATCGCGGAGGCCAAGCCGGAATCCTGCATTATTTTCCAGCGGGATATGGAAAAAGCGGATCTTGTGCAGGATCGGGATTATGACTGGTCCGAACTGATGAGGGACGCCGTCCCCCACGACTGCGTTCCGGTAAAGGCCACCGATCCCCTCTACATCCTGTACACTTCCGGAACCACGGGCCAGCCCAAGGGAGTGGTCCGGGACAACGGCGGCCATGTGGTTGCCCTCAAATGGACCATGAACGCCATCTACGGGATGGAACAGGGGGATGTCTACTGGGCGGCGTCCGACATCGGCTGGGTGGTCGGCCATTCGTATATTGTCTACGCCCCGCTGTTCAAGGGATGCACCACCATCCTGTATGAAGGAAAACCGGTTGGGACCCCGGATGCAGGCGCTTTCTGGCGGGTCATATCGGAACACAAGGTCAAAGCCCTCTTCACCGCTCCCACCGCTTTCCGGGCCATCAAACAGCAGGACCACAAGGCGGAAATGATGAAAGGATACGACCTGTCCCATTTTACGCACTTGTTTCTGGCAGGAGAGAGAACCGATCCGGACACTCTGTCCTGGGCGGAAAACAGCCTGAACGTACCGGTGATCGACCACTGGTGGCAGACAGAAACCGGATGGGCCATTGCAGCCAACTGTGTGGGCATTCACCGGTTTGAAGTGAAACCAGGTTCTCCCACCAAAGCGGTTCCCGGTTGGGATGTCCAGGTGGTGGACCCCCAGTCCAACCCGGTTCCCAGGGGGGAAATCGGTGCGATTGTGGTAAAACTGCCCCTGCCTCCCGGGACGCTCCCCACACTGTGGCAGAATGACGAGCGGTATATCGAATCCTACCTGGAGGAGTTCCCAGGGTATTATAAAACAGCCGATGCCGGTTACATCGACGAAGAGGACTACATATTCGTCATGACCCGGACGGACGATATTATTAACGTGGCCGGACACCGCCTTTCCACCGGGGCCATGGAGGAGGTGATCTCCGAACATCCGGATGTGGCCGAATGTGCGGTCATGGGAATTCATGACGAGCTCAAGGGGCAGGTCCCGGTCGGCCTGGTGGTTCTCAATGCAGGCGTAACCAAGGAAAAGCAGGACATCGTCAAGGAAGTGGTCCGGATGGTCCGGGACAAAATCGGTCCCGTGGCAGCCTTCAAGACGGCCACCGTTGTCAAACGGCTTCCCAAGACCCGGTCCGGCAAGGTCCTTCGGGGTACCATGCGGAGCATGGCCGACCAAAAAGAGTTTAAAACCCCTGCAACCATTGATGATCCCGCGATACTTGATGAAATCCGGGAATCTTTGGAGGAAATCGGGCTCGGGAAAAACAATTGATGCAAAATTGGAGCAAAACAGACCCTGTCCGGTTTTACATAAACCGGACAACATACAAATGAGAGAAAGGAGGTGATGCTGTCAGCCCCGGGTATTTAAAAGAGACGATAATCCAGAAGGATTATCCGCATCGAACAATTGCAAGATGATACAGGAGGGAAAACATTATGGATCCAAGAGTCTGGGTTTATATCTTTTTGGGATTATACATCATATACTGTTTCTGGTGGGGCCTGAGAGGATATTTCACTGAAAAAACATCATCTGGCTATTCAATCGGCGGCCGCTCCATTCCGTTCATCGCCTTTCTAATGGCCGCGACCGCGGCCTCGTTTTCCGGGTGGACCACTGTAGGGCACCCTGGATTGATATGGCGTGACGGGCTTGCCTACGCCTTTGCTTCTTTTTATGTACTGACAATCCCCATAACAGGCGCCTTTTTCGCCAAGAGAAACTGGCTGATGGGAAAACGTTACGGATTCGTGACGCCCGGCGACATGTTCGCCTACTATTACAACAACGAAACCGTCCGATGGCTGACCGTTCTTGCCGCTGTCCTCTATTCCATGTTCTATTCCGGTCTCCAGCTCATTGCAGCCGCAAAACTGTTTGAGATTGTCGCAGGTGTGCCATACACGGCAGGGCTTTTATTCATGGCCTTTATTGTGTGGTTCTATGTGGTGACGGGAGGTCTCAAAGCCAGCACCTGGGTCGGGGTGATCCAGTTTATTCTGCTGGTACTGAGTATCGTCCTTCTGGGATACTTCACCATCACCGCACCTGCCCTGGGCGGATGGACCGAATTCACCACCCAGCTCAGAGGTCTTGAAGCCAAATACATCGAGGTGCCTTCGGTGATTCACTTCGGGCTCGGCACAGGAGGTTGGACCGGCGTGATGATCCTGACCTACATGTTCGCGCTCATGGGCATCCAGTCCTCTCCCGCGTTCACGCTGTGGAACTTCGGTCTTAAATCCCCGAAACCCCTTGCGTGGCAGCAAGTATTCATGTCCACATTTGTGGTTGGTATCGCGCTGTTCTTCTTCACCGCATTCCAGGGCATGGGCGCACGGATCCTGCAGTCTCTGGGGGAAATCGCGCCGCAGACGGACGGTGACGTGGTGCCGATGCTGATGAACAACCTGTTGCCGGGACCGATCATGGCAATCGTATTCCTCGGCATCATTGCGGCGATCCATTCCACTTCCGCCCCGTATATCGGAACCGGCGGCACCATCGTGTTGCGGGACATTTACTGGCGGTACGTGAAAAAACAGGAAGCGGGCCACGCCGAACAGATCTGGGCCAACCGCGTGTTTGTCACGGTGATCACCCTGCTTGCGGTGATCGTGAGCCTGACCTCGCCGGGCGCCATCGTTATGATCGGCGGATTCGCCACGGCGTTCGGGTTCATCATGTATCTCATGCTGCTCGGGGTCCATTACGGGTTCAAATACCCCAGCATCGGTGCCGCAATCGGTCTTGTGGGCGCCATTGTCGCCTGTTTTATCACCTACTTTTTCTACAAATACCCCTTATCCATGCACACCGCGTTCTGGGGACTTTTTACCGGGCTTGTCATCGCCTACATCTGCCGCGGACTCGGTATAAAAGACAACGAGGAAACCATCAAGCGCCAGGCGGAAATAAGACAATGGATCAGCGACATCGACGGTCCTTCAGAGAAAGGCCGGAAATGGCGCAACGCCATGAAATGGCTGGTTCCCTTATGGTACCTGTTCGCCATCGGTCCGTTCTGCATACTCGGAAACAATGCCTTTGAATTCGGCGGATTCCTGCCGATCTGGTCCTGGCAGATCGTCTGGTGGATCATCGGTATCGTCATGATGTGGGCTCTTTGCTTCAAGGCCGAAATGTCCACCACATCGGAAGAGCAGATCAAACGAGCCGATGTGGAGCAGAACATCGTGGTCAAGGAAGTATAGTTTTGAATTTTCCATGGAACCCAAAGGAGGTATATCATGGCACCTGAAGATAAATGGCTCATTGTCGTACTGATC
>JAIPEK010000089.1 GCA_021737205.1 Desulfarculaceae bacterium | reverse complement strand
ATCATGGGGGCCACCAACTACAAGGAAGCTGAAGAAGGTACGATCCGGAAAGATTATGCCACGGACATCGAAAAAAATGTGGTACACGGGTCTGATGCACCGGATACCGCGGCCTTTGAAATCGGCTACTTTTTCAACAACCTCGAGCTCAACTGATCCGGAGGGCAAACCGCTCACCTGTCCAAAGCCGGGGCTGCAATTCCCCGGCTTTCCTCCCGAATCCCCATCTATACTTCGTTCATGCTGCCGGTCCGGTACCCCTGAAGATCAAGGGAGATGTGTGCGAACCCCGACTGTTTCAGACAAGCGAGCACCCGGTCTCTTACGTCCTGCCGGGCAAAACGCTCAATATCCTTTTGAGCCACCTCGATCCGGGCGTCCGTTCCCTTGAGCCGAACCCGGATATTTTCGAACCCCATATTACAAATCATTTCTTCGGCTTGTTCAATCATGGAAAGTTTTTCAGAAGTAATAAGCTCTCCGTAGGGAATCCTTGCGGCAAGGCAGGAGCCGGACGGCATGTTCCAGGTCTCGAGACCCAGTTTTTCCGAACATTGCCGGATCATCTGCTTGGTCAAGCCGCAGTCGGCAAGGGGAGCCCGGAACCCGAGCTCTTCAGCCGCTTTCATGCCGGGTCGGAAATCACTGAAATCGTCCAGGTTCGCCCCGTGAACCAGGGTGGATAACCCCTTTTCCCGGGCCACCTCCCGGATCCTGGAAAACAGTAGCTCCTTGCACCAGTAACACCTGTCCCTGGGATTTGCCAGGATATCGGGCCGTTCGGCAAGATCCACCGATAATACGCGGTGGGCCAAACCGAGCTTTTCAGCCATATATCCGGCCCGCCGGATCTCCTGTTCCGGCTGGAAAACAGTATGAACCGTTACAAGCAGCACGTCTACGCCGGATAAATCCGCTGCGGCCCTGGCGAGCATAGTGCTGTCCACCCCGCCGGAAAAGGCCACGGCCATTGAACCATACCTGTGCAAATCATCCAGCAGACGACTGTACGGGTCTTTATCCATTGTGCAGTCAGCCGGACCGTCAGTGCTCATATACTTCAAACTTGGTCTCCGAATCCGTGAGCGCATCGATCCGTTCCTGGATCTGCCGCCGCTCGGGGCTCACAAGCCACCGGCTCCAGTCATCCACACTTTTCCATGAGCTGATCACCAGATACTTTCCAGGGGCGTCCACCCGCTTCAGCGTCTCCCCGCCGATGTATCCGGGCTGATTCATTGCAGCCGACCGCAGCATGGCAAAAAGCTTCATGATTTCCTCGTTATTGGACCGGGGCACGTTCCGTTTAATTAAAACTTTTACCGTCATACCTGATCCCCCCCTGTTTTCATCCTGTTCCATCGGCCTTCATCCTCTCCGCCGACCTCATATAACCACCATGATGCAGCAGCATCACAACAAAGAGCGAAACTTGAGAGAGGTTGCGCCCTTTCGACAAGTTACAAGTATGAAGCCCTTTGTCTCTTGTCTCTTGTCTCTTGTCTCTTGTTTCTTGTTTCTTGTTTCTTGTTTCTTGTTTCTTGTTTCTTGTTTCTTGTTTCTTGTTTCTTGTTTCTTGTTTCTTGTTTCTTGTTTCTTGTTTCTTGTTTCTTGTAAAAATGTACCACACTGTGCCGACCAATAGCAAAATTTTATTGACGGGAAAAGAAGAATGATGTATAAGCGTTATTTAAAATTTTCTGGGTGATCGTCCAATGGCAGGACAGCGGACTCTGACTCCGTCAATATAGGTTCGAATCCTATTCACCCAGCCACAGAGCACACAAGGCTTTCAGCGTTTTTACCTGAAAGCCTTTTTTATTGAAAGACCCCGCCACTGACAACGAATAACAGGGAACCCTGTGTATTTTTTATCCACCCGGACCAAGCCAACGGCCGGTGCAGGATAAAAAGTATACACCGGTTTTGTTTTTCGCTCCCGACCCCGAACTTGCTG
This sequence comes from Desulfarculaceae bacterium, assembly GCA_021737205.1. Lineage (GTDB taxonomy): Bacteria > Desulfobacterota > Desulfobacteria > Desulfobacterales > Desulfobacteraceae > JAIPEK01. The sequence continues at coordinate 6,263 of JAIPEK010000089.1, read as the reverse complement.
AAAACTTTAGAACCGTTCCTTTTTTGGTGTGCCCGGCCGAGGTTTCCCCTTCAAAGGAGTCTTTGGTCGGACGAAATTCTCACCGGAACTTTAACGCCGCTTGGTTTTTCTGCGAAACATTCGGGATGCGCTTTCATTATCGGGCATACCTTTTGCATTGTTAATCACCAAAACGATAAGAGGAGAACATCAACCACCGGGCAACCGGGTTGAAACTGAAAACGGATTTTTCCAAAGGGACTGAAAAAAATGAGACATTTCATGATGGACGGATTCATGGGGCACGGATGGTCAATGGGGTTCGGCTGGATTTTCTGGCTGATCCTCATTGCGCTGATGGTCTGGATTGCGGTCAAGCTCATCAATCCGGACCGCGGCGCCTGCAATGAATCCGATAGAACCGCCCTGGATATCCTCAAGGAACGGTATGCAAAAGGGGAAATCACAAGGGAGGAATTCAAACAGCTCGAAAATGATATAAGGAGGTGAGACAAATGAAACGGTTTACCATCCCGAGAACAGCCAACTGTTCAGACGGCTGCTGACTCATGTCCCGGGCAAGACACGAAACTGCCCGTTTTTTGAAGCCCATCCCCTGTTTCCGGGACGGGCCGGATCGGACAGCGGCTCCGCCCCGGATCAGGGCATGGCCCCGTATTCCTTGAGCTTCAGATGCAGGGTGCGCCTGGAGATTCCAAGACGGCGGGCTGTGTCGCTCTTGTTGTTCCCGGTTTTTTCCAGCGTTTTCAATATTGCAAGTTTTTCCACCTCGTACAGGGTTTTTTCACTGTCTTCAAAGGGCGGTTCCCCATCACCTGCTTTTTCATTTTCCGCGCCGTCCTCCAGCTGGATGTCGTCTTTGCCGAGATATTCTTTGCCGGAAAGAATCACGGCTCTTTCAATGGTGTTCATCAGTTCTCGGACATTTCCCGGCCAGTTGCAGCGCATCAGCTTGTCCATGGCTTCGGGCGTGAACCCCTTGATGGAGCTTAACGGATTCCGTATTTCATGGGCCACCCCGGCCGCCAGCCGCCCGATGGCGGCAAACCGCTTGTTGGCCTCCATTTCCGTTTTCAGCCGGTCCAGCTCCGTTTTGTCCCGTATCAGCAAAAGCGAGCCTAAAAAGGCTTTTTAAACCGGTAACTTTAGAAAAAGGAGCCATTACCATGAAACCTGAAAAATTTATGCATACCAGGGGTCTTGTAACCGATATCGACGACGGCTGCTATGCCCGGTCTCCAGCCGATCCTTTGATCCTTCCATTTGAGGCGCAGGTAAAAGCATGGCGAAAAGCGAACCGAAGAATGCGGTGGGGAATACGCAAATCCGAATTCAACCTGCTGGAGGATCCCGGCCCCATTTCACCTGATACGGACTTCGGTCCTGAAGCCTACATCGGCGAATCCTTCCCACTGCTGCCGCAAAGCGGGTTTTGAACCTGATTTGTAAGTTTCGACATCCATGACTCCCGAATACCCGCTTTTATTATCTTTTTCCGGCTGCTGGGCACCAGCGGCACGCCCACCTGAAATTTTCACCCATTCTTTCATCTCCAGGCCCATACCGTCCAAAACTTCGACCCGTTCCCCTTCGGGATCCGGCCCCGGGACACCGTGCATCAGATTCATATGGCCTTCGGATTCGATTGCATCCGGTTTCACTTGAAGGGGTTCTTCCGGAGTTTGTTCCCGGAAAAACCGGTAGGCGAATTTCCATTCATCACCGGTTGGAAGGGAGCGCCCATAGAACCGGGCATACCTGAAAGCGCCGTGAAATGTCACCCGGGCCACGGGAAGCGGGCCGTATTTTTGATCTTTCAGGTGGAACCGCTCATGCCGGTATATAATCCGCTCTTCCTGCGGGTTTCCGGTATCCAGATAGAGGATCACGATCCCGTTGTGCTTTACAACCGAGTTTTCAACCGTCACTTCGTTTCTGATTTCATTAAGAAATTCCACGTAAAGGTAGTTGCTGATTTTCTTTTTATCTATATACAAAAGCATGTTTTCAAGAGGTTCTTCCGAATTCCCGGAAGATTCCGGCCCCGGCGTTCCCGCCAAAACCAGATGGGAACCGTCTGTACCGATCACCTCGGGTTTAAGGTTTTCAAGGTTTTCCGGCAGGTCGATCCCCGGACCTGCTGCAACCATTCGCTCCGTGCGCGCACCCTCTTTGACCCCACTGCCGGGTTCACCGAAAAGATGCCAGGCTGTCATCAAGGCAACCGAAAGAACCGCCGCCACGATACCGGCCCATATCCAGCTGCTGTACCGGTTGACGAATTCAGCCGGTTTCGATTCCTGTAAAGCCGACCCATTCCCCCGGGTCTTTTCCAGGTCCAGGGCTTTCAGAAGCCGTCCCCGCAATTCCCCCACCGACTGGAACCGCCGGTGTTTGTCTTCCCGCGTGACGGTCCGGATAATATCATCCATTTCTTTTAAAAATGGCGAAGCGTCGTCTTCCGGTATTTCAAGGCCCACCTCCTTGAGGGGCAGGGTTTTCTGGTCCAGTTTTCCGGCAAGCGCTTCATACAGCATTTTGCCCAAAGCATAAATATCCGCTGTCTGATCGGCCTTCCGGAATTCGGAAAACTGTTCCGGCGCCATATAGATCAGCGTTCCCTTCATGTCCATGGAATTGGAAACCGCTTTCATCTTGTAGGAACGGGCCAGCCCGAAATCGGCGATCTTGGGGATCTCCCGGTCCATGAAAATGTTTTCAGGTTTCAGGTCCCTGTGAAAGACCTGGTAATTGTGCATGGCCTCCACACCGTCCAAAATTTGAAGAAAATACTGACGGATCCAGTCGGCATAAAGGGACGGTTCGTCTTCCAGGCCCTGGTCCGACATGGTAAACCGGAGTGTATTTCCAGGAATGTATTCCATTACGATATATTCAAGGGATTTGTCCGGGTTTTCCCGGGGGGCCATGTGTCCTTCCAGGAGACCGAAATCGAAAATATTGAGGATATTCGGGTGGCGGACCTGGGCCATGGCATGCACTTCCCTTTGGAACCGCCGGAAAAGGGTCTCGATTTCATCGGTATCGTCTTCCAGCTCCCTGATCATCTCGTCGGATACAATCTTGATGGCAACATCCCGTTTGAGGTTCACCTGGTGGGCGCGGTACACTTCTCCCATTGCACCTTTGCCGATCATTTCAATGATGATCCACTTTTGGTCGATTACCGTTCCGGGTTTTAACAGGGTTTCTTTATTGTCGGGCATTCGGGGAACTTTCTTTTATATTGTTTCTCCTAACTGATAAGCGCACGAATCTTTGGACATTACAATGCAGCACATAGTTGCAGTCCGGATGCTTAAAAACGCAGAAATTATCTGAGGGAATTCTTCCTGTTTCCATTTGTGCATATAACCGGGATCTCTTTGATACGCGCCGTACAAATGCTTTCGGCCTTCCGCTACTTTGACCGGCTCGAAGGACGCACCATCCGCCTGCCCGGTATCCGGCCGGCCGGTTGCAAATCCAGGCCCGAGAGAAACCAAGGGTTTTATAACTTTATTAAGGGCTTCCAACGGTTGAACCCTTTGAACCGCCCTTCCTCCATTGCATTGGGACTTGTTTTGTTTCCGTCAAGCTTCGTCACGGAAACAAATACAACATATTGAAATCAAAATGTCTAAACATTTTTGCACTCATTAGCAACTTGTACGGTTATAAGCATGAAGACGCACAGGGGCTGGAAGCGCAGGGCACAGAGTTCAAGTTTGCCTCCAGCCGGACAGCCGAGGGAGCTCTCCTGCTTAAAGGGTTCAGGTAAATCTTCAATTTGATTTGACTTTTCATGAACCGGTTTGTATAAATGAATTCTATATGGGATTATAATAGACCCGTATTCGGATTTTCATTTTTGTTTTCCATGATCGAGAACATGGTTGTTTATCAACGGATTCAAACACAAGAATGAGGAGGTGGGTATGATGAATGCAAAAAGCATCCGGTTTACACTCATCGCAACGGTTTTGATCTTTTTTTCAGCTTCAGCCGGATTGTCGGAGGAGACCGGGACCAAAGCGGATGAAAAGCTGATGTCCTACAACAAACAAATCGTACTGAGTGTCCCTGAAGGACAGGAGGCAAGAAAAGCAGAAGTTGAATTTCCCCATCAGGATCACATCATGGGCTTCGGATGCGCGCAATGCCATCACGAGTGGGACCACACGGAAATGGACCAGCCGGAAGCCTGCGTCAGCTGCCACGACGACTTCGCCGACCGGAGAGCGGCCGAAAGCTACTACAATGCGTTCCACAACCGGGACAGCACCCACAGCTGCATAGGCTGCCACAACCAAATGACGGATGAAACTGCAGACATCAATCCGCCCACACGATGTTCGGACTGTCATCCGAGGCCGGAACGAGAGTAGTGATTCATTTTTCCTGCGAAGACTTCGAACGACAATCACGGTCAAGTACCCGGAGTTATACTCTTATGACAAAAGCAGGCCGGGAATCCCGCATCTTCCCGGCCTGATCAAACATGCAAGTCTTTCCGGAGAGTCCCGGGAAGGATTCAACGGACCGGCTCTCCTGAAACCCGTTCCCGTTCCTGATTGATGTCATTGCACCCCGGCTGTCCGCGGATCGTTCAACGGACGGCTGTCAAAACTTTTTCCGCTTCCCATCCGTTTTTCGGATGTTCTTCATCCGCGGGCAGCGGGAGATAAGTTCTTTCGCCGTCTGTATACTTTTCGTAAAGGACATAACAGGAACGCTCATCAACCGGTATAACCCGTAAACTCCTGTTCAGTAAAGGCAGATCAGCGGGGACGTCCCTGAGATACTCTCCCCGCTTCGAATATTCCGCATAGCTGTCCGGGCCTTTTCTGACATACCGCTGCTCCGTGCGGGTATCAATATACGCCTTGGCCACACATCGGGTCCTTTCTTTCGTATACGGGTGGTATGCCAGCTTTGCCTCGTACATATTTTCAAACAGCTGATGAGCGTCTCCCAGGTGCCTGAACGCTTTCCTCCGGGCGATCCGGTTGACTATCGTTTCCCTGTTTTCCCGCAAAAACGAGTCTCTGTCCGCATAGTCCATACGGCCTCCCTGTCCGGCATTTTCAAGTCCGGTCATGGAGGAATAGTAGGCGAGAATCCCTTCATATGCCGCAACAGAGGCTTCAAGTCCGTCCCTGTCTTCTCCTGACGCAGGGGCTGCGATAAAGGACAGGACAAGCAGAACTCCCATCAAACAACCGATTGTAACACCACTTTTTTTCATGATTTCCTCCCTCTTTTTGTTTTGTTGTATGTTTGTAAAGGAAACAGTCTTGCCGGAAAATCTGTTTGAAGTCCGGAGATTCTGTTTATGCAATTATAAAATATCAGGCGGGAAGTAACGGATAACTAACCGATTCATTTTTTTTACTGTATCAGCAGCTTGACCGAGGAAGGAGAATGGAAAAGCGAAAATCCGGACTTATTGGGCCTTCTTGCGTATGTTTCCGTACACGCTTGTGATTTCATGGCCCGGGTCAAGGCCGAAAAGGGTGGAAAGGATTTTCTTATATCTTCTGAAAAGGGACATCGCTTCCGCAAAACGCCCTTCCTGCTCACAGCAGCACATGATATGTTTGTAAAAATCCTCTTTAAGAGAATCAATTTCAAGCCCCCGGCGAAACATGGATTCCGCTTTTCCCCACATCTCTTTTTTTTCAAAAAGAACCCCTGTCTCTTCCACTGATCTCAGAAATACCCGCTCCAGGTTTTCCTGGAATGAAAAACCCTTCGAATCAACATCCCCGCCGAGGAAAGGGCCTTTATAAAGGTCAAACGCCGCTTCCAGGGAGTCTGCCGCGCGTCCCGGATCGTCCCGGCGATAAAACTTTTGCGATTTTGCCAGCAACTCCTTTAAAACAAGCACATCAACCCACACAATTGTCCGGTCAATGGACACCTTGCCTCCGGTCAGCTGCAGCGCCCTTTTGACGCCGAGAAGTTTCCTGAGCCTGTGGAGAGCCATATTAAAGGCATTGCGGGCGTCATCACCGTCCAGGTCCGGCCAGAGTTCATCCTGAAGACCGGTTTCAGGTACCTGGTCCCCGCCCATGACAATAAGGGCCTGCAGAAGATGCAAAGGCCGCTTTTGAACTTTGCCTTTGAATGCAATCCTCTCGTCATAGCGATAAATTTCGAACTTCCCGAGCGTATGATCCCGCAAAGGCCAGGGCCATGTCTCAGGCTGGTTTGAAACGGGAGGTTCCAATTCTCTTTGCTTGATCAGAGACCGCACGTAA
>JAIPEK010000088.1 GCA_021737205.1 Desulfarculaceae bacterium | reverse complement strand
AAGAAGCTTTCTCAAAGTGGCGGGAGTTTCCGCCCTGGGTATCGGAGCTGCTCCGGCAATCAGCCTTTCCTCCTCTGCATCTGATTCAGACGGCACCTCCCATGCAGTCAAGAGCCGGCCAAAAGAAGCGCTATCTGCAGAGCGGTGGGGCATGGTGATCGATACCCGGAAATTGACGGACGATGTGGCGGAAAAAGTGATGGAAGCCTGCCATACACAGCACAATGTACCTGATTTCGATCACGAACCTGACGAGGAGAAATATCCGAATACCCGGCCTGTCAAACACAAACAGGAAATCAAATGGATCTGGGAGGAACATTTCCACAATGCATTCCCGGACAAAGAGGACGAATTTCTGGCCAAAAAGTTCCAGCACTTGCCGTTTCTCGTCACATGCAACCACTGCCTCAACGCGCCCTGTGTAAAAGCATGCCCGACCCAGGCCACGTTCAAACGGGAAGACGGTATCGTGACGATGGACTTTCACAGGTGCATCGGCTGCCGGTTCTGCATGGCGGCCTGCCCGTTCGGTTCCAGAAGTTTCAATTTCAGGGATCCCAGGCCGTTCATCGAAGAGACCGACCCGGATTTCCCCACAAGAACCAAAGGTGTGGTGGAAAAATGCAACTTTTGCGCAGAGCGGCTTGCCAAGGGTAAACAGCCCCACTGCGTGGAAGTATCCGAAGGGGCGATCGTTGTCGGTGACCTTGAAGATCCTAAGTCTGAGATACGGAAACTTCTCGGTAAAAATTACACAATCAGACGTAAACAGGTGCTCGGCACAGAGCCCTCTGTTTACTATATCATGTAAGAGAGGCGGGTTATGCTTGAAATAGCTATCAAAGGAAGCAAAAAGTACTGGATATGGCTGGCTGCTTTGCTCGCCGTAATGGCGGCCGGGTTTGCCGTTTATCTGGACCAGTTTTTCAACGGACTGATGATCACCGGCATGAGCCGGGATGTGTCATGGGGATTCTATATCGCCAACTTTACGTTCCTTGTCGGTGTGGCAGCCGGGGGCGTCATGGTGGTGATCCCTTATTATCTCCACGACTATGAAAAATTCCACAGGATCACCATCCTCGGGGAGTTTCTGGCAATCGCCTCCCTGATCATGTGCCTTCTGTTCATTATCGTGGACTTAGGCCAGCCCATTCGGATGCTCAATGTACTGCTGTACCCCACTCCGCATTCGATGCTGTTCTATGACATGATCGTACTCAACGGGTATCTTCTTTTAAATATCATCATAGGGTGGAAGGTACTGGAAGCGGAACGGAACCAGGTGCGGCCGCCGGAATGGACAAAGCCGTTGATCTATCTTTCGATTCCTTTCGCCATCGGTATTCACACGGTGACGGCGTACCTGTACTGCGGTCTGCCGGGTCGAGGCTTCTGGCTGACGGCGATCCTGGCGCCGAGGTTTCTGGCGTCCGCGTTTGCAGCCGGACCTGCATTCCTGATCATTCTTTGTTATCTGGTCCGGAAATTCACCAGGTTCGATCCGGGATGGGAAGCGATGCAGTCTTTGGCCAAAATCGTGTGCTATGCGATCATCGCCAATATATTCTTTTTCCTGTGTGAAGTGTTCGTGTCGTATTACAGCAACATTCCCGGACATGAAGCCCATCTAGATTATCTGTTTTTCGGGTACCACGGATACAACGCCCTTGTACCATGGATGTGGACTTCCATTATCCTGATGGTCATCGGCGCCGTTTTCCTTGTGATCCCGGATCTGCGGAACAACAAGGTACTGTTGCCGGTAACCTGCGCCATGATATTCGCAGGCACCTGGATCGACAAGGGAATGGGCATGATCTCCGGCGGATTCGTACCGTCTCCGCTGCACCATGTCACAGAGTATATGCCCACGGGCAAGGAGATTGTGATTACACTCGCCGTATGGGCCACAGGCCTGTTTGTCCTGACCATCCTGTTCAAGATCGCAACCACCGTAAAAGAGGAAGTCAGGGGATAACATACGGCCGAAAACCGGTAGATGAAAAATGCGAAAGGGGGATTGCCGGCAGGCGTCCCCCTTCTTTACTTATGGTAACCGTTCACGGTTTACAGTTGTCGGTTCACGGTTAAAAAAAGGCGGAGCTGAGAACGCAGATTTATATTTCACGAGAGGGTAATATATTTTCTGATTTTGATGGGATAGAATTAATTCAAGAGTTGAAATCAATATCCAAAATGCTTCAATCGTTGCATAGGTCATTGGAAAAACTGAGAACTGTGAACCGATAACCGTGAACGGTTACTAGTTATGAAACCGATTGATTCCGATTACAGCAATCCGCCCTTTGCAAGCCGTGCCGAATCTTTGAAGGACCGGTTTCTCGCCTCTGTTTTTTCAAAGGATCCAATGGAAACGGAAAGCGTGCTTTCTGATATTCTCGAGTTCATTGAAAAGCACCCTCGAATGACCGAAAGCGACCAGAAGGGACTGTATCAGATCACGGCCGCAATGGGCGGACTCAAAGACCGGGTCCCGGATTCGCTTTCCGGGCGGGTCGCAGACTGCGGAAGACGCCTGGACCGGTTTCTCAAGGACCTGGCCCGTGCTGAAATCCAGCACCCCGCATCCATTGATTATCCCTGCTGGAAATCCCTGCAGGGGTTGAATCAAGAGATGCGGAACCGTTTTCTCGAATCCGTGGTCACGCTTCAGCTTACCTGTGGATGCGGCAATTTCTGCAGGCGGTGCAACGAATGGGCCCTTCCCGGGCCGAGAAAACATTTTTCCAGAACAGCTGTTCTTGAACTCGCCGATCGGCTTAAAAAACGGAACAATACGGATTTTGCCCTGTACTGCGCCTCCGATCCCCTTGACTGGGAGGACGGAAATCATACCATTGTGACCCTGATGGAACAACTGCGGGACAACGGTTCCCTTCCCTCGTACGGACTTTTGACCAAAGCGCCCAAAGCAAAAGAAGCCCTTCTGGCCGATCTGGTTCACAAGGGGTTTGACGTGTCCGTCAGCGTTACCGCGAAAAACCGGACCCGTATCCGCCGTATCGAGCTGGACTACTCGATTTCACTTTCCCTGCAGCATGATACCGAAGATCTTCTGATACCGGCCCGCCTTGATGAGGATTTTGAATCGGTCAAGCCGTCCATCACGGACTCGTACGGCACGGAAATCACACCTGACGGGGCTTTCATCGTTATCCCGGCATTCACCAGTGCACTGAACCTTACGGGACAAAGACGGATCCCGGTTGACGGGACCACCCGGTTTTTTCCGGAAAAAAGGGCCGGCAGGGACGGCCTGCGGGTGGAATACTTCAAACCGCTTCCGTTTGTCCGGGCAGATGGGGAGACATTCATTTCCGGCCGCCTGCTGGACACCCAGGTGGAAAACATACTGCTTGATACGGGCGCAGAAGATTTGACACCCCCCGGACTCAGCAGCCTTGAAACCTTTTTTCGAACCTTTGAACGAAAGGCCCTTGAAAAAAGAAAACAGTCTCTTCCCTCGACGCTCAAACGGCTGAAGAAAACCTGCGCTCCGGATGAATACCGAAGAAAAGCCGCCGCCTTTAGGAATTTCTGCGACCCGGAACTTGTCAAACAGGCCAGGATCAGCGCCTTTTCCTTTTTCCTGGAATCGGTGAGGGAGTATGCAAAGACCCATCCGACAAGAAGTACGATTGTCCGGCATTTGCGGCAAAAAAACCCGCCCTTGCACAAATCCGGGCACCCGCCGGAAAACGGCCGCCCCCTGCAGGACCTTCTTTTTGCCGAAAAGATCGACGCATTCGATCTTTTCACCCGCGCCGCCAACCAAACCCTGACCCATCCGGATGACGAACGGATCAACCGTTTCATCGAATCCTTCCCCTCCTGCTTTGACACGGAAACCCATCGGTACCGGTTTGCCTGACTGGGGTGATACAGTTTTGTCTCGACCTCGGGAACTTTTTTCAGTCAAGTTTCTTGTGGCGCTTTACGTTAAGGGCCTTCCATTGCAGAAGCGGTTGACTTTTGATGCGTTTTTGAAGTGATTTGTCGGGGGTGAGAATAGACGCTTCGATCTCCCCCTTTTCCAGCAGCAAATCAAGAAATGCCCGCTCTGTATCAGTAAATGGCAACACTGCTTCCAGTTTTTCCCGGCATTCTCTTACAAGCCGTTCCCCGTATTCAGCGGGTGGACCTTGCTTTTCCAAAAACCGCTTGCCCAGAGTGGGGATAAGAACCCTTGCCAAATCATCAGGATCAAAATTCACATCTGCGATTGAAACCGTTCTCCAATCCTTGCGGTTCATTCCTCCATAAACGACAAAGGCGATGCGGAGGCGTTCGAGGTCGACCTCCTTCATTGTGAAAATACGATGGCAATCAAACAAATCCCTGGCCTGACAGCGTGCCAGCAGCGCTGCGATCTTGCCGGCCGCCAATTCATGTACGTCAGGGATAGAGATGTTCCTGGCCTGGAAATCTCCGAGGGAGTGGGAGTCGGCGGTCTGAATTTCCCAAATCGGCTGTCTGAACATGAAATTCAGATCCACTTCAAGGTTGCCGCTTTGACCGGTGTAGCTCTGATAGTTCAAACGCCACTTTCCGCCGGCATGTTCGGTCGGCACCCGCTTGGTGGTAAACCCTTCCCGGGAAAATACTGCCTGTGCCGCTTGTTCAACCTTGGGCCGGTCAGCCATCATGGCCTCCCGTTGCAGCGCCCCGACGTAGTTAAGGTCGATATCCACGGATAAGCGGGGAAGATCAAACAGAAAAAGGTTTAAGGCCGTGCCTCCCTTCAACACCCATTTGTTTTTCAGCATCGGATGGCGGTTCAGCTTGTCCAGAAGATTGAGCAGGTGGAGTACCTTTTCAATCATCTCCGTTCTGAAACCTGTGGACTGCACAATGGGCAGCACCTCTGACGACGAGAAGATCACAATACCTCCTCCCAGGATCTGTTCAGAATTTCCACCGGGATCATCAGGTTCCAATCCCTGACCCATCGACAATCATCGCGCCTGCTGCGGACAAAATAGTGGGGGCGGCGGGGACGCAGCCTTCGCAGAGGTTCCAGGTGGACATCCTCAACCATCAATGCTTCTTTATGCTGATCCAAAAAGAACCCCACTTTTGCAGCCGTGGTCGCATTCTCCAATAAAAGGACATATGTTATGACCTGTTCCATGTCAAAAAATTCAACCGATTCCAGGGAACGCCATATCTCTTCCCAACTGCCGCTCAGTTCCGGCCGGTCCAGAACATCGACCAAGGTTCTTTCAAGGCTGGTGACCCGCAGCTTAACACCGGAACGGTTGCGCCGGGTAATTCCGAACATTTCCTCTCCCTTGGCCGGCAAGGCCGGCGGAACGGGAGCACGTATGAATTCATGACCCTGGAAGGTCAGAGGCATGGATTTTCTTTCCGACACATAGTGAAGCCGCATATAAACCGAATATGCCTTACCGTGAAACTCCAGCGCCGTATGATAGGCGAGCGTTGCATCCGGGGTCAGCTTGGCCGCCACCAGAAAAGGATCGACCGACGTCGATGCCGGATCGCCGCCCGCAGGAACCGTTGCATACAGGCCCCGTCGGATCGGTATGATCCGCCCCTGCTTGAGATAATATGTCAGCAGCGACTTGCGGGTGTTCGGGCTGCCGGATCCTCTGGCGGACAAGAACCGATTCAGCTCATCCAATGTGAACACGGCGTGCCGCGACAGAAATTCATTAAGTTTCATTGGCCGACCTTTTTGACGTTCTTTCGATATAGCAGTAATAAATTTAGCTCTATTTCGATCGTATGTCAACCCGCGTTCCAGGGAGTTTGACATAATGACAATATAAGGTTAAATGATTTCATACTTTTGCGTCTGCATGTCAAAACATAAATTCCGGGGACACGAAACATAATTCGTGCGATTGACCTGATCGATTTTCATATTGACAAAAATTCAAGACAGCTATAAAATAACGAGTTTTAAATATACAAACAATACATGTTTTGATACTATAAAGGAGACAAAAGAATGTACGCAGTGATTAGGACCGGGGGCAAGCAATACAAGGTCGAGAAAGGGTCGGTGCTGGATATTGAAAAAATCGACACCGGTGACGATTCCATGGTGGAATTCAACGACGTCCTGATGGTGTCGGACGGGGAAAGCACCACACTGGGAGAGCCGGTGGTGGAAAACGCCGTTGTCAAGGGGCAGGTCGTGGACCGGGGCAAAGGCAAAAAGAAGCTTGTGTTCAAGTACAAGCGCCGGAAAGGCTACAGGAAAATGAAAGGCCACCGGCAGCAGTTTACTAGAGTGAAAATCGATTCCATCGAGGCATAAGAACAACAAGGGGATGAAAGCCGAAAATCCCCGGGACAAAAAGGAGAATTTGCAATGTCACATAAAAAGGCGGCGGGAAGTTCGAAAAACGGTCGCGACAGCAATGCGCAGCGGCGCGGAGTGAAAAAATACGGCGGGGAAAAGGTTCTTGCCGGCAACATACTGGTCCGGCAGCTCGGCACCCGCATTCATCCGGGAGCAAACGTCGGCATAGGCAAGGACTATACGTTGTTCGCCAAGACCGACGGCGTGGTTTCCTACGAGAGAAAGGGCAGAAACAGAAAACTCGCCTGTGTACATGAAGCGTGAAGTTTGTTGACCAGGCAGCGATCTCCGTCAGGTCCGGCAACGGAGGCCCCGGATGTACCAGTTTCAGAAGGGAAAAATTCATTGAAAAAGGCGGGCCTGACGGCGGAGACGGCGGAGACGGCGGCGATGTCGTCCTGAAAGTCGATCCGCGCAAAAAAACGTTGTACGATTACAGGCGGATCAAATTTCATAAAGCGGAAAACGGGAATCCTGGACAGGGCAGCCGGAAACACGGACGGAACGGTAAAGAGAAAATCATAGAGCTTCCGCCCGGCACCGCGGTGTACAACAAAGATACCGATGAGCTGATCATCGATCTCACCGGCAATGACCAGACCTTCATCATCGCCAGAGGCGGCAAGGGCGGACGCGGCAACAAACGGTTCGCCACATCCACAAACCAGGCCCCCAGATATTCCCAGCCGGGACTTCCCGGAGAGGAGCTGAATCTCCGGCTCGAACTCAAACTGATCGCGGATGCGGGAATCATCGGAATGCCCAATGCCGGCAAATCCACCCTCCTTGCAGCAATTTCCAATGCCCGGCCCCGGGTGGCCCGGTATCCCTTTACCACTTTGACGCCGGCCATCGGCATGATCGAGCCCGATTTCGGGGAACCTTTCGCCGTAGCCGACATCCCCGGCCTGATCGAAGGGGCCCATGACGGCACCGGGCTGGGTATCCAATTTCTGAAGCATGTGGAACGAACAGGCATTCTCATTCACCTGATCGACGTGTCCGCCATCGACCCCCAGGCCCCCACAAGAGAGATGGACCTGATCAACAGGGAGATGGCCCTTTACAGTGAAAAACTCGCGGCAAAGCAGCAGATGATCGTACTCAACAAAATCGATCTCACGGGAGCTGCCCGAAAAGCCGAGATATTCAAAAAGAGCTTAGACAGCGAAAAGATCCACCTGATTTCCGCTGCCACAGGCGAAGGCATTCCATCATTTTTACAGGCATTGACGCAAATGATCCATAACACATAGACACCATATAACCGTTCACGGTTTACAGTTGCCGGTTCACGGTTAAAAAAAACAGAGAATAGATTAATTCAAGAGTTGAAATCAATAGAAAAAACTGTGAACTGTGAACCGATAACTGTAAACGGTTACGATACCATGAATTCAGGGCTCTTCGGCGGCACATTCAATCCCCTTCACAACGGCCACATCGATACACTCCGGGTGGTCCGGGAAAACTTCTGCCTTGACAGGGTTTATCTCATTCCCTGTGCGGTACCGCCCCACAAGTCTTCAGCAGGGCTTGCCCCGGGCAGTGACAGACTGGAAATGATCAACGCGAGCATCCGGGACATCCACGGGTTTTCCAGTTCGGCCATGGAGCTGGAAAGAAGCGGTCCTTCGTATACCATTGACACGGTGAGGGAATTTAAAAAGCGGGATACGGACGGCACCACCCCCCACTTGATCATCGGTTCGGACGCGTTCCTGGAGATCACCACCTGGGACAGATACGGCGCCATTTTTGAAGAGGCCCCGGTCATCGTGATGACAAGACCGGGAAGCCGGAACGATTTTTCGGAAATATCCGGGTTCATCCGGCAGGACATATCTTCGGCGTACCGTTTCAGCGAACAAGAGCGTGCTTTTGTCCATG
>JAIPEK010000087.1 GCA_021737205.1 Desulfarculaceae bacterium | reverse complement strand
GCTTTTTGCCGCGGTTTCAATGGCCTCCAACAGCTGGGGCACCACATGGGTCGGGGTGACGAAGTTGATATTGCGGCAGCCGATCTGTTCCAGGTGAATCATCACGGACGCGATACGCTCCGGTTCGGTTTCTTCTCCCTCCCCGTCGTGGCTGATTTCATGGTTCTGGCAAAAACAGCACAGCAGATTGCAGAAGGCCAGGAAAATGGTGCCGGAGCCGCTTTTTCCCACAAGCGGGGGTTCCTCTCCGAAATGGGACCCGAAACTCGCCACCACTGCCCTGGAACCGGTGGAGCAGGTTCCTGTTTCTTCTTCAAGCCGGTTGACCCGGCATTGCCTGGGGCACAGCGTACAGTTTTCCAGCATTTGCTTTGCTTTTTGGATCCGGTCGGGGAAAACCCCCTTATCAAGGGCTGTTCTGTATTTCGGGATCAACGGTATCCTCCCCTTCAGCAGGTCAGATGAAACCCGGCCGCGAATTTCCGGTTTTCCTGCAAAAGCCGGTTCACCGTATCAACAGCTTTCCGGGTATTCTGTTCAATCAGCTCCACTCCCTTTTGATTCAGGTGCTTTTTTAAAGCAGAGGAGGCCTTCATCATTCCAGGCTTGCCTTTGCCGAGAACCAGCACATCAATATCATCGGTCATGATGGATTGTACATCCTCTACATCCACCTTGTGTCCGCTCTTTCGCCACCATTCGGGAAGCACCTCTCCTTTGGGGGTGATCCTGATATCGTTTCTGTATTCGGTTCCGTTGACGGTAATCTTTCCGAATTCATAATTACTGATCATTGCAGACCTCTTTTGTTCATTTGTTTTGTTGTCGGTCTGTTGTCGTTGTTTGAAGGAAAATCATCATTCGATACTGTTGATATTAATCATATTGTCGTTTATAGTCAACCGGGATTCATACGGAAACAGGAGGCCGACGGATGGGATTTTTTAAAGGGATTCAATACGCGGTTAGGGGACTTGCAATGGGGCTGACCACTCCGTTGCTGCTTCTGCTCGGCATGGCCCGGTTTGTTGTACTGCTGGTGATCACCATAGCACTTACCGGGCTTGTGTTCTATTACCAGGATGCCATTCTTGCGTTTGTGTGGGAGGCGCCGGACCAGGGGTTTATGCTCTTTTTGTGGGAACTTGTCTCCTGGCTTCTCTCCATACTGCTGGCCCTTGTTTCAGTGATTGTCTCCTATTTTTTCTCCCAGGTCATATTCGGACTGTTTGTCATGGACTACATGTCAAGGGTGACCGAAAGAATCCGGACGGGCAGGGAGGATTCGCCGGATGACCAGGGAATGATCCGCCTGTTTTTTTACCTGATCCGCCAGGAGATCCCCAGGGCGCTTATACCGGTTGCACTCAGTCTTCTGATCATGGCAGCGGGGTTCCTGACCCCTTTCGGGCCCCTGATCGCTGTTCTGTCCTCTTTGACCGCGGCCGCTTTTCTCGCATGGGACAATACGGACCTGGTGTATGCCAGAAGAATGTTCAGCTTTCAGCAGCGGATCGGATTTTTCAAAAAGAACCTTCTGTTTCATATCGGATTCGGTCTTTTTTTTCTGATCCCCTGGGTGAACATCCTGTTTTTCTCTTTCGCTCCCGTGGGGGCCACGCTATATTGTATAGAAAATGAGGGGTAGAAACCGGAAAGGTTGTGGGTTTAAAACCCGCAGACCATGATGATGGCGGCACCCGCCACCATCATGCCGCTTCCGGCAAGCCGGGTGAGGATCCGGGTCTCCCTGAAAAGCCATTTCCCATACAGAATGCCGAACAGAATGCTCAGACGTTTCAACGAGATCATGTACACCGCCTTGGTCAGGGTAATGGCATGGGCGTGCAGGATAACGTGCAGATAGAGTATGAGCCCGCCGATCAGCCCTTTGACCGGAGATTCGAGATAATGTTCCCATTTCGCTTTGCCCGAGGCAAGGAGAAGCAGCGGCAGTGTCAGATTCATTGCCGTGAAAAAGGATACGGAAAAAAACATCACGGAGGAATGCAGCATACCCTGTTTTCCGATCACTGCGGCAAAACTGAACAGAAAAGCGACAAACAGCATGATCCTGGCACCGGGTTCCCGGCGGAACGCGGTGAACGGCCCCAGGAAAGTGCGGTCCAGGGGGTTGATATTGAGGACATAGCTGCCTGCCACCACGAAAAGAATGCCGATGAACGGATAAAGACTCGGCAGTTCACCGAGAAAGAGTTTGCCCGTAAACAGCATGAACACGGGTGTAAATGCCAGATACGGCAGTGTCAAGCTTAACGGGGATATCCGTATGGCATACACATACAAGAGGAATGCCGCCGCATTCAGCGGCAGGCTCACTGCAAAACACCAGAAAAAGACGGAATCCAGTGCGGGAATCCGGATAAAAAACAAGGAGATCAGAAGAAACGGGAGGCTGTAAACAAAGATCATGGTTCCCATTTCCCATGGGTTGTACTTTGAAAAATGTTTTTTCACCCATGCATCCTGGGTGGCCACCGCCAGTGCAGTGAGTATGGAAAGAATGATCCATTTCATTTGCAGCGCACTCCCTACCTCTTATCTCCTACCTCTTGTTTCTTGTCTCCAGTCTCTTGTTTCAAGTCTCTTGAACCGGGGTATCGCACATGGCGGATGGTTTGGCAAGACTCAATTTTCTGTTGCATCCCGCTTGAAGGCGTTGGTATAATTTACTGAACACTGAAGAGAGCATACCGGACCCAATGTATGGAAATTTTATGCAAACTGGCTGAAGATCGGGATATACAAAGCGAGCAGGATACGTATACCGATGATGAAAAAAATTACCTGTGCCGGTTCTGTAACAGCATGATCACAAGCGCGGACCAGCGGATCAGTGTAAATGACAGCCACAGCCACATTTTCGCCAACCCCCACGGGTTCGTCTTTGAAATCGGATGTTTCCGGCGCGCAAAAGGGTGTTTTTATTTCGGGCAGCCCTCGAACGAATTTTCATGGTTTACCGGATACTCCTGGCAGATCGCCGGCTGCCGGTCATGCAAAAATCACCTGGGCTGGTATTTTTCTTCCAAATCCGATTTGTTTTTCGGCCTGATACTGGACAGACTGGTATTTTTATAAGAGACAAGAGACAAGAGACAAGAGACAAGAGACAGCTTCATTCAATTTTTAAGCTCCGTTGTCATACTTTGAATGACGGCCGTTTATGTAAAAAAAGCTTTTGACTTTGGCCGAATCTTTTATATAATGAACATAGGACAAAACAGCCCCGATTTCGATCTGATATTGACTCAATAATTTTTCTGCCACTGATTGACCCGGTTCCGTGTTTTTTTGAATGCAACACGGATCATTGTAAAAAATATAAAACAGGAGGTTATGATGAGCGGAAGCGTTTACAAGGTAATCGATCTGATCGGTACAAGCACTAACTCATGGGAAGAAGCCGCAAACAACGCCATTGAAAAGGCAGGCAAATCCGTACGCGATATTCGAATTGCCGAGGTGAAGAAATTCGATATCAAAGTCGAGGACGGCAAGCCCCTGGTGTTCAGAACCAATCTCAGATTGTCATTCAAGTATCAGGACTGACGTTCTTTTCAGTAAAGATTTGTTTGAACTGTTCCGTTTTTCATGGTATTCAAGCATGTCAACTGAATTCACAATGAATCACTGAAAGGGCTTGAATATTATGAAAGTACTGGTTACGGGGGCGGCGGGCTTTATCGGATTCAGTCTAAGCCTGCGCCTTCTGGCGGAAGGGTATGGCGTTGTCGGCATAGACAGTCTCAATGACTACTATGACGTCAACCTCAAAAAAAGACGGCTTGAATCTCTCAAAAACGAATCCGGGTTCGAGTTCATACAGACGGGTATTGAGGACCGGCATTCGATGCGGGAGCTGTTTCACGGCCACTCCTTTGATTATGTGATCAACCTGGCCGCCCAGGCCGGTGTCCGGTACAGCATCGAAAATCCTGATGCGTACGTAGATTCCAACCTGGTGGGGTTCGCCAATATCCTGGAAGGATGCCGCAACACAGGAGTCAAGCATCTTGTCTTCGCCTCCAGCAGTTCCGTATACGGCCTGAACACGGAAATGCCGTTTTCCGTAAGCCACAACGTGGATCATCCCATAAGCCTGTATGCAGCATCGAAAAAGGCCAACGAACTCATGGCCCACACCTACTCGTATCTGTACGGCCTGCCGTGCACCGGTCTGCGGTTTTTTACCGTGTACGGCCCCTGGGGAAGGCCGGACATGGCCCTTTTCCTGTTTACGGATGCGATATTGAAAGACCGGCCCATACAGGTATTCAACCATGGCGACATGCAGCGGGATTTCACCTATATCGATGACATCATTGAAGGGGTATTCCGTGTGATGACCCGTGTGCCGGAGCCGGATGAAGACTGGTCTTCGGACGGTCCGGACCCTTCCTCTTCAGGCAAAGCCCCGTATCGGCTTTTCAACATCGGCAACAACCAGCCCGTGGCCCTGATGGATTTTATCCGGGCCATTGAAAACGCGCTGGGCAAAACGGCAGAGATCGATTTTCAGCCCTTGCAGCCCGGCGATGTTCCGGCGACATACGCGGATGTCTCAAGCCTTATGGAAGTTACCGGTTTCAAGCCCGCCACCTCTGTTGAAGAGGGAATTGGAAAATTCGTGGAATGGTACAGATGGTATTATAACATATAAGGAAAAGGATTGCGGAGAATGACGGATTCGAACGTGACGGTTGCAGTTGTGGGCCTCGGATATGTGGGTCTGCCTCTTGCGGTGCATTTTGCTGCGAAATTCAATACGATCGGGTATGACCTGAAAAGTTCGCTTGTTGAAAATGTAAAACAGAAAAAGGATCCCACAGGCGAAGTATCTGTGGAAGAATTCGAAAGAGCAACGTATTTTATTCCCACAAACGACCCTTCCGCCATCAATGATGCGGATTTTATCATCGTGGCCGTGCCCACGCCCATAGACCGGTCAAGGAACCCGGATCTTTCGTATGTTACCGCATCTTCGGAAATCGTGGGCAAATACATGAAAAAAGGCGCAACCGTAATATTCGAGTCCACGGTATATCCGGGTGTGACCGAAGACGTCTGTGTGCCGGTCATTGAAAAGGCATCCGGCCTTGCATGGAAAACCGGCTTTCACGTGGGATATTCCCCTGAACGGATCAATCCGGGAGACAAGGAACACACCCTGTCCAGAATTGTGAAAGTGGTTGCCGGAGATGACAGGGAAACCCTGGAAAAGGTGGCCGGCCTGTATGAGAGCATCATCGAAGCCGGGGTCCACCGGACCGGGACCATCATGGAGGCCGAAGCGGCCAAGGTGATCGAGAACACCCAGCGGGACCTGAATATCGCGCTGATGAACGAACTGGCCCTGATTTTCGACCGTTTCGGGATTGATACCAGAAACGTACTCGACGCGGCCTGCACCAAATGGAACTTTCTTCCGTTTTCCCCGGGACTTGTGGGCGGTCACTGTATCGGCGTGGATCCGTACTATCTCACCTACAAGGCGGAATCCGAAGGGTATCATCCGGAAATCATCCTTGCCGGCAGGCGGATCAACGACAACATGGGAAATTTCCTGGTCGGCAAAACCATTAAAATGATGATCAACAACAATTTCAACATCCGGGAGTCAAAGGTGGGTGTCCTCGGCCTGACTTTCAAGGAAGACTGTCCGGATCTTCGAAATACCCGGGTGATCGATATCGTTCAAGAACTTGAATCCTACGGGGTGAACGTGGCGGTCCACGATCCCATAGCCGATCCGGCCGAAGCCTCGCAATACTACAACGTGAATCTTGTCGAATGGGAAGCGCTTTCCGGTCTGTCCGCCGTTATCGTGGCGGTTCCCCACAGGGCATACAGGGAAAAAAGCGTGAAAGAGCTTGGGTCCATCCTTTTACAGGGCGGGTGCATCATTGATGTCAAATCCATGATCGACCGGTCAGAGGTGGACAAAGAAGAATATCCCTACTGGCGGCTATAGGTTGAGCCGTGCTTCTTTCATCAGTTTTTTGACATGGGGATGAAATGATTGTAACAACTCTTGAGCGGTCCGGGTTGCTTGAATCCTATAATGCACCAAAGACCTCGTTCTCATCTACAATCCGCCCGGCCTTCACATCAGCAGCAGAAGCATTAAGGGCTGCCAAGGCATGGGAATCAGACAACACATCAATGGTCTCGATTAACCCCTCATAGGTCTCCATGCTTAACAGAACCGCCTCTGGCACGCCGTTTTTGGTGATCGCAATGGTGTTGCTCTTGTCTAAAGAGCGAACCATGTCCAGAAGCCTGGTTTTGGCCTGGGTAATCGGGATATAATTTTCAATGAGACTCATCCATACCTCCGGATTCATGCGGTTATTATTCTAACTATAATAACAACCATTAATCAAAAAAGCAAGAATAAGTATCTGTGTTCTATTCAAGGGATCTGGAAACCACCTCGTAGAGATTTTTTGAAATTTTATCCGCTCGGCTGATTTTTTCCAGCTCCTTTTTCATCAATGCGTTTCTCCTGTCATCGTATTTTTTTCTCCGGTTGAACGCCGAAGCGAGCCTTGCCGCAATCTGGGGATTGAGCCGGTCAAGTGCCATAATGTGATTCGTGATCAACTCATACCCCCTGCCGTCTTCCCTGTGAAAATTCACCGGGTTCTGCATGGCGAATGCCCCGGAAAGCGCGCGAACCCTGTTCGGGTTTTTAAAGGAAAAATCCGGGTGGCGGGACAAAAGTTCCACGGCTTCGGGGCTTGTGATCGAAGAGACGGCCTGGGCCGTGAACCATTTGTCCAGGACAAGCGGATCATGGTTCCATTTGTCGTAAAACCGGTTCAGGGCCTTGTCCCTTGCTTCATGGTCGATATCCACCAGGATATGGAGCATGGCGATTTCATCGGTCATGTTTCGGGCGGATTGAAACCGCTGGTAAATACGGTGTGCCGCATCATCCGTCTCAAGTGCGCCGATGTATCCCAATGCCGTGTTTCTCAGCCTGCGCTTGGACATCTCTTCGAAGTCAAGGCTTTCCGGGTCGGAGTCTGCACACCAATCGATGAGTTCCATCAGGGCGGCTTCAAAACGGACGGCGATCGCTTTTCTCAAAAATTTCCTTGCGTTGTGAACCGCCTGCACATCAATAGTTTCAAATTGTTCCCCGATTTCATTTTCTCCTGGAAGGGTAAGGGTTTCTGCGACAAACATTTTTTGCGCCTGCCGATCCTGCATAAGTTTTTCAAGGGCATCTATCAGAAACATGGAAACCTGCGGCTCCCTGTTGTTTTTTATCGCATGTACGATGCGGGCGAATTCTTTGAAATAAAGCTTTGTGGCCGCATTCCATCGGTTGAAAAGATCGGAATCTCCTGCCAGGAGGACGGACAGTTCTTTTTCGGAAAGATCTGTGCGCACTTTTACAGGTGCGGAAAAATTCCTGAACACGGACGGGA
Source organism: Desulfarculaceae bacterium (assembly GCA_021737205.1). GTDB lineage: Bacteria > Desulfobacterota > Desulfobacteria > Desulfobacterales > Desulfobacteraceae > JAIPEK01. Next base: position 788 of record JAIPEK010000087.1, on the reverse strand, counting down.
TGCAGTCCGGGTCGACACCTTTGAACTCCACCGTATCCGTGGTTGATGTCAAAAGGAAAAATTCGCTGCCGTAACCGGGAACCTCATTTCCATTCCGGTCCAGGAGCCCGTAAACGATCGGGACAGGGAAGGGCTTTTTCACGGACTGGTTCCGGTCTACCGGGGTGTGCTGGTCAAATGTGAGCCTGAGCGTACCGTCTGTTTTATCCCAATGGCGGGTGACGGCCACAACAGGCGTGCCCGACTGGGTATACCACCGCATCATCCCGGAAAGATCCGTTCCGGTCCCTTTCCCGAGGGCGTACAGGAAATCCTCGATGGTCACGGCACACCCGTCAAACATCTCAAAATACAGATTCATCCCGTTTTTAAAGTGTTCCCTTCCCAGGATGGTGTAGATCATCCGGATGATTTCCGCGCCTTTTTCGTACACGGTCATTGTGTAAAAATTGTTCATTTCAATGTACGACTCCGGCCTGACCGGGTGAACCATGGGGCCGTCGTCTTCAGGGAACTGATTGGCCCTGAGAGCTTTTACATCAAGTATCCGCTTGACCCCCCTGGAATTGAGATCCGAGGAAAATTCCTGATCCCGGAAAACGGTCAGGCCTTCTTTCAGGGAAAGCTGAAACCAGTTTTTGAGCGTGATCCGGTTGCCGGTCCAGTTGTGGAAGTACTCGTGTGCAATGACGGTTTGGATGTTTGAAAAATCCATATCCGTGGCGGTTGTATGGTCCGCCAGCACATATTTGGAATTGAAGATGTTCAGCCCCTTGTTTTCCATGGCT
>JAIPEK010000086.1 GCA_021737205.1 Desulfarculaceae bacterium | reverse complement strand
ACTTTCGAAATCGACTCATTTGTTACTCCTTGATCTCCTGTTGTGGGGACAACTGGATCATCGAGTAACATTGAGTCGTACAAATGGCAAAGCCTTTGTACTCTGACCTGGCCCTCAGGGCCAGGATTTCTACGTTTGATTAAAGATCACCATGAAGAGCATGAAGTTCATGAAGATTTTGCTTCACTTCCTTCATGGCCTCCATGGTAAAACCGGAAACATCCGTCCACTAAATGGAAAGCTTGTCCCATTTTAGGATGTGGGCTGCCGCCATGCCGGTGATAAACCCGGCCGCCAGGTTGGAGGCAAGCGTGATCCCTAAAATCAGAACCGCCACGAAATAATCTTTCCTGCTCTCAAGGTCCATTATGGTCAACGTGAGCTGGGATCCTGCAAATACCAGGAGTACGCCGAGGATGGACATGGGCAAAAGCTGGATCACATTCATGATCCCCTCCCCAAGGACAAGTGCCAGTACGGCGAAAACCGTCCCGATTATCAAATTGGAACCGGCGGTTCTGGCGCCGAACCTGTAATGGGCTGCAAGCCCCCCGGCCCCGTGGCAAAGGGGCATCCCGCCTACGCAGAAACTTGCCAAATTGGCAAGGGCCATGCTGATGCAGGCCCTCCGGTTGGTTACCTTTTCAGAACGCTTGTCGAAATACTGCCCGGACAGATCGGTGTAGGCCAGGACTGCGTTTCCGATGGTCATGGGAAGCTGGGGCAGGACCAGTGCGAACAGTGCAAACGAGAAATCCGCATTTGCAGGAAAACCGAACGGTAAAATCGCTGGAAGATGAACACCGAAAGCGGTGTCCGGCCCGATCCTTGCCCCCAGTAAAAGCCCGGCGGCAACCCCGCCCGCCACCACGATCAATCCGGCCGGGAATTTGCGGCTGTCCAGCAAAAACAGGGTAACGATTCCCGCCGCAACGCCGATCACCAGAGTCACGGACACCGGTCCGACGGATTGAACTGAAAGATACGGCTCAGCTGCGTGCTGCAGGGCCTGAAACTTTGAAGTCCCTATGATGAACTTGATCCCGCCGGAGATCAGAAGCGCCCCGGTGGACAGCTGAACCCCCCGGATCACCGGCTGAGGCGTGGCCTTGCGGATCAGGTCAATGGCGCCTGTCACCCCGATGATCAGCAAAAAAATTCCCATGAGAAACGAGGATGCAAGAATCTGGTCCGGTGTCATGGCGGTGGCGATGGAATACGCGCCGATAACCTTCATGGGCTGGACCGGAACCGTTACACCGAAATAAATTCCGGAAACAATGTAAAAAAGGCCGATGGAGAAAAACACCCCCAGAGGACTGATCCCGTTGATCAGGATCATGGCGATGGCAATGGGCAGGAGCGTGCCCAGATCTCCCAAAGCTCCTGCCAGTTCCATCCGGTCAAATCTGAAACGTTCCCCCAATCCTCCCTCCTTTTTGTGAACAACCTATGAAATCAATTTCCTTTCGGTTCCCAATATATGCGGATACTATACCGGGGGATACGGCCTGTCAAGAACATGGCAAAAGACCATCCGCAACCGGGTTCTACTTTCTTCCGGATTTAGTCCGATCCGCTAAATGAAACAGGATTCGACCCGGCCGTCCCTTTTACGAATTCATCTGACAACTGATGAGAATGGGAGTGCACAGCCGATTTCAAAAGCCCGATTTCCGGGGCTCTTGCATCCGAAGCATCCAGAAGCGCATGCAGGATCCCTTCAATCCTGTCCGGAGTGATTTCGTGAAAAAACTCGACAAAAGAGCTGAAAAGATCTTCATCTGGAAAGCGCACCGGCCTCTTTCGCCGGAGAGCGTTGAAAAACCCGTTCAGCACAGGGAGCATAACCCCGTCTTGCATCAACGTATATTCACCGGTACCGTTAATCCGGTCCAGCCGCATGCGAAGCGTCATAAGACACAAAAAGAAAAGAAGCCCCACAAGCACTTCATGAAAAGCCGGGGGCAACCGGACCCTGAAAAGAGGAGCATATCCCCTGACCGTGATAAGCTTGACATCCAGGTCCTCCGGCCGCACGACAAAATCTCCTGAGGCATGGTGCCACGGAAAAACCTGCTCAAATGTTTCCGGGTTGTACAATTCCGTAAGAATTTCCGCGGCACCCCGGTAAAGGGCATAGGATCGAGGTGCGCATACCACTGTTTCCTCTCCGTTTCCGTCCCATATGTCAACCTGGCCCTGAAAAGGGGAACCACAGATATGGAATTCTTTGTACCCTGTAAACCACTGGGCAATAAAAAACGCGGATTCGGCCTTCCGGGATCGGACAGTACCGCAGCCGAAGACCTTCGGCAGCCATAACGTTCCGTGTTCCCTGCCGAGCTTTTTCAAACATCTGTACTCTTTGTCCACAAGCAAAATACCTTCATGGTTGACCGCCCCGTTTAAGACAAATTCCAGACAGGACTCTTTCACGTCCACCTGCACACGAATTGGGTGATAAAACGCACCGTGCTTTTCAAGAAATAATGAAATGCGGAAAATATCTTCCGGTAAAATTCTGTCAGCCAGGGTAAAAGAAATACCTCTTATAAGAATATTGCAGTGATCCTGCAAAACGAATTCTTCTGCCGCTTCCAGGTACTCGCCCACGGATACCTGCTGAAACGGCGGGTCCGGCAGGACAGGTTCAAGCGGCATGTTCCACAGGGCAGACTTCCTTGTTAGAGGATCAGGGCACCCGGAAACAAAACACCGGACCTTGTGAGCTGATTCTTTCATGGTTTTTTCCCTCCTTTGGCCGGCAAATCAGAGGCTGGTGACTTCCCTTTTCACAGACCGATTGCAAGCGAAAAGAATTTTGGAATTTTTTCTTGACACAATCCAAACATTACTGTATAAATTGTTTCTGTTGATGCGGGGTGGAGCAGTCTGGTAGCTCGTCGGGCTCATAACCCGAAGGTCCTTGGTTCGAATCCTTGCCCCGCTACCACCAAGATACCAAGCCCTGCCCCGGCAGGGCTTTTTTAGGTTCTGGGAACCCCATTTCTGATTTGTTTTCCCAAAAAATATTGTAGCATGTTCAGGGGTGAAGTCAAAAGAGGAGAGCTCTGGTAAAAAGAACGTTTTTGTCTTGACACGTGTACCGCGCTGTTGGTAATTTTTAAATACTGACTTTATCCATCCGGACATTTTGACCCGCAAAGGGAGATTGAAAATGGCATTCGAATCCGACCATTTTGCCGTGACAGTCGAAGTGGTGCCGCCGGCAGGCCATGACGGTGCCGGAATGATATCCCGGCTGAAAGATCTTGACCGGCTGAATTTTGATGGGTTCAGCGTGGCCACCAACCCGGTGGCCAAACCTCGGATGTGCGCCATGGCCACCTGCAGCCTGATTCAACAGGCCACGGGGCGGCCCTGCATATTACACTGCACCACCCGGGATCACAACCGCATCAGCCTGCAGGGACAGTTGTGGGGGGCGCAAGCCATGGGGATTGATACCGTGCTCTGCGCTACCGGCGATTTCGTTTCCATGCAGGACAAGGGACGGGTTTCCGATGTCAAGGACGTGGATGTACTGGATCTGGTATCAATGGCCTGCGAATCCGGCCTTAAGACGGGGGTTGTTTTGGACTGGCGTCCTGAATCCAACGGCTTGGACCGGGAAATCCGCAGGCTTGAGAAAAAAGCACAGGCAGGGGCGGCGTTCGCCGTCACCCAGCCGGTGTATGATGAAGGTACGGCCCGCATGCTGCATGACGCTGTCAAACCTGTCGGTATCCCTGTTGTCATGGGCGTCCTTCCGTTGCGAAGCCCCAGGCACGCAGTCTTTCTTCACGACAAGGTGGCCGGGATTGAAGTGCCTGAATCCGTCAGAAAGAGAATGGACAATGCAGCCGACCCGGTCTCCGAGGGTGCCGTTCTATCGAAACAGATGCTGGATACGGCAAAAGAGCTTTTTTCAGGCGCATGCATCATGCCGCCGTTCGATCATTACGAAATCCTTTTTGACATTATATAAATCGGTTTTACATTAAAAGCATCAGTTCCTTCATTTTCCAATTTGGGGCTGAATACGAAAATCCGGATGAATATTACAACCGCATTGATGAGAGGTACACATGACCCAGATCACTTTGAAAGGAAACCCGGTCAACACGGCAGGAACACTGCCTGAAAACGGTTCAGCCGCATCTGACTTTACGCTGACCAAAACCGATCTTTCCGATGTATCCCTGTCGGATTTCAAAGGAAGCAAGCTTGTATTGAATATATTTCCGAGTATCGATACCGACATATGCGCCATGTCTGTGAGAAAATTCAACAGTGAGGCCGCCTCACTGGACAACACAGAGATCCTGTGTGTGTCCCTGGATCTCCCGTTTGCCCACAAACGGTTCTGCGGTGCAGAAGGAATCGAAAACGTCCACGCGGTACCCGACCTCAGGGACCGTTCTTTCGGAGACAACTACGGCGTCCGAATGGTTGACGGCCCCCTCAAGGGGCTATTGTCAAGGGCGGTGGTCGTCATTGACGAACAGGGCACTGTCACGTACACCCAGCAGGTGCCGGAAATCGGGGAAGAGCCGGACTATGAAAAAGCGCTTGACGCAGTCAAAAGCATCTAGCCGTTCTGTTCAAGGGTAACCCGCCACCCGTTTTCAAACCTGCTGTGACAGGAGGGGCAGATTAAAACGATCCGCCCCTCCTTCGGCCCCTTCATTTTAAAAGAGACGTGAAACCCGTCCTTGTACCCGCAGGACGGACAGATATACATTTCCTCCTCATGTTCAATGCGGCCGATACCGTTTTCGGCTCCCATGCTCATCACATCCTCCTCCTTTGTGTTTTCCGTTACCGGAACGAACCGGCTTTATTCAGCAACAGCCGACTTATTCATATATGGTGTGCAGCTTGGGATCGAACGCCTCCCGGATTCCTTCACCGGTAAACGTCACCGTAATCAGCGTGATCACCAGAGCCGCCACCACGGAACTCGATATCCACCAGGCCTCCATGTTTTCCCATCCCTGGGACAGAAGCTCGCCCCAGGAAGGAGTCGGGGCCGGCAGACCGAACCCGAGATAGTCGAGCGAAGTCAGCGCGACAATTCCGCCGGAGACGGCAAACGGGGCATAGGTGACGATCACCGAAATGGTGTTGGGGATGATATGCCGGAAAATGATCCGGGCATGCCCCGCCCCCAGGGACCGTACCGCCAGGATGTACTCGCGCTCCCGCTCCTTGTACGTCATGGTCCGCATGACCCAGGTGATCTGAATCCAGCCGAAAAACGCCATGATCAACAGCAGAATCATGAAATTGGGCACCACGATGGAGCTGATGATGATGATCACGTACAGAAACGGAATGTTGCTCCAGATTTCCAGCACCCGCTGGAAGAAAAGATCGAACTTGCCGCCGAAGTACCCCATGGCACAGCCGATGGAAACGCCGATGGAATAGTTCAGAAACAGCAGAATCACGGAAAACCCGATGGCGATCCTGAACCCGTAGACCAGTCTGGCAAGAATATCCCGGCCCACGTTGTCTGTTCCCAAAAAGTGCCGGTCCTGCATGGAAGGCGGGAACGGCGGGTATTCGTTCAGCTGCAGATCATTCTCGTACGGATTGTACGGCACCACCGGCATGATCAAAAAATTGCCGTTGTCCTGGTTTTCGAAGCTGCGTTTCAGCTCCCGGTAGTTGGTTTCGTATTCATAATCCAGGCCGAACGTGGAACCCGGGATCATATCCCCGTACACCGGGAAAAACAGGCGTCCGTCGTATCGGACCACAAGCGCCCGCGAGTTAATGAACACCTCGGAAAACATGGACAGAATGATCATCAGCATCAGGATCACAAAGGAATAATACCCCCTTTTGATGGACCGGAACCGTTTGAGTTTCCGGATGGTTTCCGGTGCGGGCCTGATCATTTGAACCTCACCCTGGGATCCACGATGGCCACACAGATGTCGGACAGGATGTTTCCGATCATGAAAAGAAGGGAGGACACGGCAAGAATTCCCATGACCACCGGGTAGTCCCTGTCCACAACGGACTCATACCCCAGAAGCCCCATGCCGTTGATGTTGAACACCTTTTCGATCAGGAACGACCCCATGAGAATGATGGATATGTTGTTTCCGAAATGGGTGGCAATGGGAATCAGGCTGTTTCTCAAGGCATGCCGGAACACCGCCTTTTTGAACGAAAGCCCTTTGGCGATGGCGGTCCGGACATAATCGGAGGCCAGATTGTCCATCAGCGTATTTTTCATCAAAAGCGTCATCACCGTGAAAGCACCGATCACGTACGAGATCAGCGGCAGGACCGTATGCCACAGGATATCCACCACCTTTTCAAACAGGTTCATCTGAAAGAAATCATTGGATGTGAGCCCGCCCAGCGGGAAAATGTCCAATTGTGAGGAAAACAGCACCAGGAGCATAACCCCGGCCACCCAGCCCGGGATGGCGTATCCGGTAAAAATCACCACGGACGATGCATTGTCGAACCCGGATTTGTGCTTTACCGCCTTGGCGATCCCCAGTGGAATGCAGACCCCGTAGATCATGATCATGCTCAGGACGCCGAAGTACAGGGACACGGGAATCCTTTCCTTAATCATGGACCACACCGGATCGTAATACCGGGTGGAGCGGCCCAGATCCCCTTGCAGCACCTTTGAAAGCCAGAGAAAATAGCTTTCCAAAAGCGGCCTGTCAAACCCGTAGTATTTTTTCAGCGTTTCGATCTGGCTTTCGGACAATGGCTGTCCCCCGCCGCCGGCGGCATCCGTGGAGGAAGGCCCGGCGCCGGCGGCCTCCATCTGTCTTGCATTGGAGATAATGCGCTCGATGGGGCCGCCCGGCACAAACCGGGTAATGGTGAACACCATAACGGTGATCCCCAGGAACGTGGGAATGATCAGCAGGAGCCGCCGTATGAAATATGCAGTCATGAAACCATTTGGTAACCGTTCACGGTTATCGGTTCACAGTTCAAAGTTTTTTCCATTGATTTCAACTCTTGAATTAATTTAATTTCTGTTTTTTAAACCGTGAACCGATAACTGTAAACCGTAAACGGTTACACCATTTGAAATACGGATTCCAGGGCCTGGTCAAGTTTTGAAGGGTCCGGTCCGCCGGCCTGTGCCATATCCGGCCGGCCGCCTCCGCCGCCGCCGACGATGGAGGCCGCCTGCTTGACAATGTCCCCGGCCTTGTATTTCGTTTTCAGGTCGTCCGTGACAACGGAAATCAACAGGGCCTTTTCATTGGATTCCGCCCCGAGCAGTATGACGCCGGAGTGGATTTTTGCCTTGAACTTGTCTGCAATGTCCCGCAGCTGGGAGGGATTTTCCACCTGAACCCGTTTGGCCAGGACCTTGACGCCGTTGATCTTTTTGATTTCGCTTTCGATGTTGTCCGCAGACTTTGCAAAAACCTTTGCCTTGAGGGATTCCACCTGCTTTTCCAGCTCTTTTTTCTCCCTGGACAGCAAGGCGACTTTTTCCGGGAGTTCATCAGCGGTTGCCTTCACAAGGCCGGAAAGTTCCTTCAATATCCTCTGTCTGCGGATGCCCTCTTCCGTGGCCATATGTCCGGTGACCGCCTCGATTCTCCTGACGCCGGATGCGATACCGGTTTCGGACAATATCCGGAAACTGCCGATATCCCCGGACCGCTCCACATGGGTGCCGCCGCAGAGCTCTCTTGAAAAATCTCCCTGGGAGACCACCCGGACCGTTTCCCCGTACTTTTCCTCGAACAGGGCGACTGCCCCGCTTTTTTCCGCATCCTCCATGCTCATCTCTTCGGTTGTGACCGCATGGTTCTCCCGGATTCTTTGGTTGACCCGCCGTTCGATGTCTGCCATGTCCTCTTCTGAAACCGGTGAAAAATGAGTAAAATCGAACCGCAGCCGGTCGTGGGTGACAAGGGAACCCGCCTGCTTCACGTGATCGCCGAGAATGCTCCGCAAAGCCGCGTGAAGAATATGGGTAGCTGTATGGTTGCTCGCGGTGTCCGCCCTTTTTTGCCGGTCCACTTTCATGGTCACGGCATCCCCCTTGCCGATCCCGCCCTTTTCCACTTCCCCCTTGTGAATCACAAGCCCGGACGGATCGGCAAAGGTATCTTCTATGGCAATCACGGCGTCAGCGGTTTCGAAGACCCCGGTATCCCCGGCCTGGCCACCGGCCATGGCATAAAACGGGGTCTTCTCCACGACAATTTCCACCCGGTCCCCTTTGGAGGCGGTTGACACTTCCTGATTTTCCCGTGACAGGGCGAGTATCTTTGATTCATCCTCTGTGCGGCCGTATCCGGTAAACGCGGTTTTCACACCCTGGTTGACAAGCT
>JAIPEK010000085.1 GCA_021737205.1 Desulfarculaceae bacterium | reverse complement strand
GAGCCGAAGGTTATGCCGGATCGGCTGATGCCGGGAACATGGCACGGACTCATAAAATTTCGTGCGATCGCCCTGTGGATCTGTGAAAATTGTCTTGAAACAAGACCTCAATTACCATAGTATGAGCCGTATGGGATATGTATTTGATTTTACGGACGCAGCGGGGTACGATCAATGGTTCGAGGACCCGAAAAACGCCTACGCCTACGATCTTGAGATGAACCTTTTGAAGGTCATGCTGGCACCGCTTTCCGGACAGCGTGTCCTTGATATAGGGTGCGGCACGGGAAAGAGTCTGGAGTACTTTCTGGATTCCGGGCTCCGGCTTACAGGAATTGATCCGTCGCCCTATATGATTGATCGTGCAGAACAACTGCTTCAGAACCGGGTGGACCTGTACAGGGGATTTGCCGAAGACCTCCCGTTTGAAGACAACTCATTCGAGTATTCGTTCTTTCTGACAAGCCTCGAATACACGGAAATGCCGGCAAAGGCGGTGGAAGAAGCCTGCCGCGTCACAAAAGACCGGGTGTTTGTGGGGGTTTTGAACCGGTATGCGCCGAACAATTTTTTAAAAAGACTCAAGAGTCTCATGGCGGGCAATGTGTATTCAAAGTCGAAGTTTTTCGGTATCTGGGAGCTGAAAAGGCTAGTGCATTCCATCCTTGGCGATGTTCCCGTTTCATGGCGGACCACACTGCAGTTTCCGCTTGTATACGGAAAGGCCGCGTTTTTCGTGGAAAATCTGACACTGGTGCAGAAATCACCGTTCGGAGCGATGATCGGCATGGTGATCATCCCTGTGCCCAGATTCAGGCTGACCCCGATGCTGCTGAAGGAAAAACCTTCCAAGAGACCCAATCAGGTTGCAGGATATGCAAGATCAAGATATTTTTCAGGAGAGGATTATGAAGACTCTGGTGTATAAACCCCTTGAAAACCGAATGGTCCGTTGCGGGATCTGCAATCACTTTTGCAGGATAGAGGACGGCGAACAGGGTATTTGCGGGGTTCGGGAGAACAGATCCGGCGTTCTCGAATCCCTGGTGTATCCGAAACTTATTGCAAGGAGCATCGATCCCATTGAGAAAAAGCCGCTTTACCACGTAAAGCCCGGCTCTTTTTCCTATTCCGTGGCCACCGCCGGATGCAATTTTAAATGTGACTTCTGCCAGAATTCGGACATCGCACAGATGCCTTCGGAAAAGGGCGGGCAGATCCCCGGCGTGGATATTCCGCCCGATGAAATCGTAGCCCAGGCCCTCCGGGCCGGGTGTGAGAGTATCTCCTATACGTACACGGAGCCCACGGTTTATTTCGAGCTGGCCTTTGAAACGGCGAAGCTCGCCAGTGAAAAAGGGCTTTTAAACGTGTTCGTGACCAACGGATACATGAGCCTGGAGGTCCTTCAGATGATCGTGCCTTTCCTGGATGCGGCCAACGTGGATCTCAAATCCTTCAGCGACAAGTTTTACAGGAAATACTCCAAGGCAAGTCTCGAGCCGGTAAAAGAAAATCTGAAACTCATGAAATCCCTGGGTATCGTCCTGGAAGTTACCACGCTGCTGATCCCCGGTTTAAACGATTCGGACGAAGAGCTGGGTATGATCGCAGGATTTATCGCAAACGAGCTCGGCCAGGAGGTCCCGTGGCATATCAGCCGGTTCCATCCGGCGTACCGGATGACCGAGCCGGGCAGGACTCCCTCAGAAACTTTGAGGCGGGCCTGGCAGGCGGGCAAAGATGCAGGAATTTATCATGTATACGTGGGAAATGCACCTGAAATCGGCAGGGAAGATAGCTTCTGCCATTCGTGCGGCGCGGTTCTGGTCAGGAGGCACGCATATGAAGTCGAGGCGGTGGTCGGCTCTCAATCCGGGAAATGCCCTTCTTGCGGAACCCGGCTTTATGGGTTATATTAGACCGACGGAAAAAATATCCACCATCCTGCGCTGGATAGTGGAATTATTTATTTCCGACGGCCCCGGCACTTTTAAAAACAATCATGATGCACAGCATCACAACAGAGCTTGAAACTTGGATGAGGCAGCTTCTTGTCTCTTGTTTCAAGTCTCAAGTTTCTTGTAAAGGAGTGATCCATTAAAGAAAAGCTGATCATATTCGGGCGAATGATAAAATTTTCCCACACGGTGTTTGCCCTGCCCTTCGCCCTTTCCGCTGTTATACTCGCCTGGCCCCGGCACGAAGTTTCCTGGCTGGATTTTTTGTTTATTCTCACGGCCATGGTTGGAGCCCGGTCCGCGGCAATGGGATTCAACCGGATCGCGGATGCGGCCATCGATTCGAAGAATCCCCGAACAGTCGGCCGGGAGATCCCTGCCGGCATTTTGTCGAAAAAGCGGGTGGCGGTTTTCGTTCTCGGCTTCAGCCTCGTTTTTGTTCTGTCCGCAGCCATGCTGTCAAAGATTTGCCTGATCCTTTCCGTCCCAGTGCTGCTGCTCCTGTTTTTTTATTCGTATACCAAGAGGTTTACCAAGTATTGCCATATGGTGCTGGGCCTTGCCATCTCTCTTGCGCCTGCCGGCGCATGGATTGCGGTTGCCGGCTCGCTGTCATGGAGTGTGGTGTTTCTAAGTCTCGCCCTGATGACGTATATATCCGGGTTCGATATTTTGTACGGGTGCCAGGATATTGATTTTGATCGAAGCGAGGGGCTGTGCTCCATCCCGGTGGAACTGGGGGTGGAAAAAGCCATGAGGCTTTCCTCTTTCCTGCATATCCTGACGATTGTCTTTCTTTTCCTGATGCAGATCACGTACGGAATGCATCCGGTTTTTTATATTTTCCTCGGGCTTATCACCGTTTTGCTGATCATCGAGCATCTTCTGGTCAAGCCGGGCAATCTGGCCCATATCCACATCGCGTTTTTCCACGTAAACAGTGTGGTTTCGGTGGTCCTTCTGGCGGGGATCTGTATTGAGGCGCTTTTGAAATGAGCGAAGATCCTCCATATGTGGTCGCCCTTTCGGGCGCTTCCGGCTCCGTTTACGGGCTGCGGCTCGTATCTGCCCTTTTGAGCAATCGTGCCCGTGTGCTTTTGATTGTTTCCAGGGCCGCCCGCAAAGTGCTGCATCATGAAACCGATTTTTCCTCCTACCCGTCCCTGCCTGCATTCCTCCTGGACCGGGGCATCGACTGCCGGAACGGGGGGCTGGTGAAACTTCTGGACCCGGACGACGTTGCCGCCTGCGCCGCCAGCGGATCTTTCGTGCACGCCGGTATGGCGGTCGCTCCCTGCTCCATGAAAACCCTGTCCCACATTGCGGCGGGGAATGCAGACAGCCTGATCACCCGGGCGGCGGATGTGGCGCTGAAAGAAACCCGGAAACTGATCCTGCTCTGCCGGGAAACTCCGCTGAACCTGATCCATTTGGACAATATGAGAACGGCCTCCAGGGCCGGGGCGGTCATTATGCCGGCCTGTCCCTCTTTTTACAGCGCTCCTGCGACCATTGAAGACCTTGCGGACACGGTGGTATACAGGGTGCTGGACCACCTGGGAGTGGAAAACGTCTCCGCTTTTCGGTACAATCCCTGATCGGGTTGATGCGAGTATGCGCCCGGTAATCGAAGGCAGAGCCCGATTCATAATCGATACACTTCACCGTCACGGGTATCGGGCGCTGGTGGTCGGCGGTTCGATCCGGGACGGTTTGATGGGCCGGGTTCCTTCGGATATGGATATTGTGACGGATGCACCGGGAAACGAAATTTGCCGTATGTTTGAAAAAGAGCGGGTAAGGAAGGTGGGCCGACAGTTCAGTCTGTTCCTTGTGAACGGAGTCGAAGTGGCCTGCTGCCGGGGCCGGGAAGAATCAGGCCGTTTCCCATTGAACGATCTGGGTATGCGGGATTTTACCGTTAACAGCATGGCCTTTGATCCGGAGACCGGGGAGTGGTTCGATCCCTTTTCCGGCCGGGATGATTTGAACCGGGGGATCGTGAGATTCACCGGCAATCCCGAAGAACGGATCACGGAAGACCCGCTGAGAATTGTGAGGGCCTGCCGGTTTGCAGCCATGCTGGGGGGTTCCATTGAACGTGCCTCTTTTGTTGCTATCCGCAGGCATGCCACTCTTTTGAAAGAACAGGTCGCCCCGGAACGGATCCGGGACGAAATAGTAAAAGCGATGGGGGCGGCCGAACCTTCTGTTTTTTTCGAGAACCTGCACAGGATTGGAGGACTTCAATTCGTTCTGCCCTGCCTTGACCGGTGCTGTGAACTGGACGGCGGTCCGCACCATGCAGAAACCGTGTTTGAGCACTGTATGCTGGCTGGAAATGCCGTACCCCGTAAATATCCTTTATTGAGACTTGCCGCTTTTCTTCATGATACGGGAAAATATGATGCGGCTACGCCCGGTGAAAAGGGGATTACATTCGCCGGCCATGAGAAAAAATTTGATGCGGTTCATACCGATCTGAAGCGCCTGGCCTTCAGCAACCGCCGGATCGAGTATATCCTGTCGATCATTCGTGTTCATATGCGCCCTTTGACCCCGGAAACCGGTGAAAAAGCGGTTCGCCGGATACTTGGTTTTCTTGAAGCCCACAAGGTGACATACCGCGATTTCATGAGAATCCGCATCGCCGACAAAAAAGCGAATCTTGCCAAAAAGCCGTATACCCTGCACGATATACGGGTACGTCTTGAAAAACTCAAAAACGAATCCGAAGCGGCCAAAAGAGGATTCGGGCTGAAAAGCCTGGCCCTACGGGGCGAGGATGTCATGAACATCCTGGATGTCCCTGAAGGGCCCCGCGTGGGGGAGGCATTGGGATTTCTTATGAAAAAAGTTGCTGAGGAACCGTCGGTGAATACGCAAGAGCAGCTTGAAAAACTGTTGTTGCAACATTTTAGAAAATGAGCTTTTAAACGGAATAAGTGGAACAGGGAGGTGCGTATGGCAAAAGGAAAACCGATGGTGCTTGCAGTGGATGACAATCCGAAAAATCTTCAGTTTTTAAGCAAGCTTCTCACCGGCGAGGGATACGAAGTCGGCGTGGCCCAGGACGGGCTGCAGGCGATCAACTTCGTGACCAAAAACCAGCCGACCCTTATTCTTCTGGATATCATGATGCCTGAAATGGATGGGTATGAGGTCAGCCGGGAATTGAAATCCAATATGCTCACAAAGCACATTCCCATCATTTTTCTGACCGCAAAAACGGATACCGAAGATATCGTCAAGGGATTTGAACACGGAGCGGTGGATTACATCCTGAAACCGTTCAGCACGGAGGAACTTCTGGCCCGGGTCAAAACCCATGTTGAACTGAACCGGTTGAGAGGAATGCTGCCCATCTGCTCCAAGTGCAAAAAGATCCGGAACGATGACAATCTCTGGCAGCAGATCGACAAGTACATTGAAGAACATTCGGAAATCCTGTTCTCCCACGGTTTGTGCCCGGACTGCATGAAACACATGTACGGCAGCCAGCCCTGGTACAAGAAGCTGTACGAGGGGGAGTAGCGCCTGGAGACCGGTTGTATACGGGTTTCGGCTCCGCCCGGTTCGGGGTCTATCCCTTGTAAAAAATCGCTTTCACGATGTGGCTGACCATTTTCGGGTTTTCCTTGAGCCGCCTTGTGGAGTACCCGAACCAGTGAGTGCCGAAGGGAATATACACCCGCATGGTATGGCCGTTTTCCACGATACTTTTCCGCTGTTTCGGCGTGACGCCGTACAACATCTGGAATTCATACCGGTCTTTCGGGACATTGTATTTCTCGATAAGTTCAACGGCGCCGGTGATCAAAGGCTTGTCATGTGTGGCCACGGCCGGGTAAATTCCGTTTTTGAACATCAGTTCAAGGTCTTCAAGAAAATGGCGGTTGATTTCATGGTACTCCTTGTATGCAATCTCCGCCGGTTCCACGTAAATCCCTTTGCAGAGCCTGAGGTTCAGCGGCAGTTCATCCGTGGAAAGATCCAGCAGGTTCTCGATGTCTTCATACGTCCGCTTTAAATACGCCTGGAGGACCAGTCCGACGTTTTCGGGAAATTCGGTTTTGACTCGTCTGAACAGGTTGATGGTCGGGTCCACACAGGGGGAATTCTCCATGTCGATGCGGATGAATGTGTTGTGTTCGCGCGCAGTCTTTACAAGCTCTCTTACGTGCTGATAGCAAGCTTCTTCATCAATCAGAAGTCCGAACATGGTCGGTTTGATGGAGTAGTTACCGTCTATGCCGCTGTTTTCGACCAGCCGTATGAGGTCAAGGTACTCGGTTTTATTGTTTTCCGCCTGGTCCAGGGTTTCAATGAATTCTCCCAGGATATCGATGGTTACCTTGACGCCTCCGGCGTTAAGGGCCCGTGATGCTGCAATGGCGTCACTGCTGTTATCACCGGCGATATAGTTTTTTGAAAACTGCCATACGAGTTTTTTAGGGATAAACGGAAGCGTTCGGCTGATTAGCGTGTTGAGCATGATAGACTCCGGTTTTATATTTAAATATATATAATAATTTAATGGTTTAACCATTAAAAAGAATGCGGTGGTTTGTCAAGGAAAAAATGGAAAAACATGCTCCGAATTATATGGAATCGGGGGGGCAAAAGGAAAAGAAGGAACTCGAACCGGTGTGCGGTAAAATTGGGATGGAAAAGATCAGCCGGAATTTTTTCCGCGGCGTCTCCGTCTTCCTCCGCCTTTCTGGCCGATCCGGTAACATCCGCCACCCACTTTCAGTCTTTTCCCGGTCACAATGGCGCATGCCAGATTGTATCGGGCCTGTTTCAATACTCTCCCGAAGGTCTGACGGGAAACGTTCATGTGCAGGGCGGCTTCGGACTGGTCATACCCGTTGTAATCCACAAGACGGATGGCTTCAAACTCTTCAACCGAGAGGCTGATTTCATCGGTGTCTTGAGACCCGCTTTCATGCCCCTCCGGCTGAAAGCTTTTAATTTCCGGATGTTTTGAAATGTACCTGGGTCTTTTGTGCCTGGGCATAACCGTTCCCTTGTTTTTCGAGTTGCTTGTTATAATAGATGTGATATCATGATTTGTCAACAAAACTGTAATTATGGGCCTGTCGATGCGCCATGGCAGGGAAGGGGAAAAGTGGTGAGAATTTATAATGACTGTATTTCCTGTATTCTGAAAGGGGCTCTGGATGCGGCAAGACTTTCCACGGACGATGAATCGGTCCACCGGAGGATACTGAATACCACCATGGAGCGGCTGATTTCAGCCGATTATCACGAACCGCCCCCGGTGATCGCCGGAAATACGCAGCGTTTAATCCGGGATGCGACGGGGAATCCGGATCCGTATAAAATGCTCAAGCAGCGGTACAATGATTTTGCCCTCGAGATTTACCCGGAACTTGAAACAATGGTGCGCGAATCCTCCTCACCTTTTGAAAAGGCTGTGAATATCGCCATTGCCGGAAACATTATCGATTTCGGCGCCTTTCCGGATATCGGCGGAAAAGAGATTGTCCATACCATCGAACAGGCGGCGAGTTCGGGAATAAACGGGAATCTTTCGTGGTTTGAATCCGCTGTGGAAAGGGCGGACCGGATTCTATGGCTTGCCGACAATACCGGTGAGATCGTCCTGGACAAGCTTCTTTTGGGGCGAATGGACCGGTCAAAAGTGGTCTATGCGGTCAGGGGGGCGCCGATTCTCAATGATGCGACCTTAGAGGATGCCGTATACACGGGCATGACGGATGTGGTGGAGGTGATTGAAAACGGGGCGGAGCTGCCCGGCACTTTGATAGAAAAGTGTTCCGAACGGTTCAGGGAGGAATATGAACGGGCGGATCTGATTGTTTCAAAGGGGCAGGGCAATTATGAAACTCTTTCCCACGATGACCGGAGAATTGTGTTTCTGTTTAAAGTCAAGTGTCATGTGGTGGCCCGGGAATCGGGAAAGCTGGAAGGCGAGAGCGCGATATTACAACACGGCGGGATTCCGGCCCGGACGGTTCCGGTTCGGTAAAAATACGTGCTTTTTTGTTCCCTGTGCAGGCAACGCAAAGACAGGCTCAGACTCTTTCCCCATCTGTAACCGTTCACGGTTATCTGTTCACGGTTCACAGTTTTTTTGGCATCCTTCATTTGCCAGTTTACACTTCTTTCCAAAATAAGGTGTATTATCGAATTGAAAACCGGATGCCGAAACTAGAAACCTGAAATTCGGAATTAGATAACTCATCTACATTCTTCTGTTTTTTCCAATTTCAAATTTCAGGTTTCAAATTTCCTCGCAAAAATATAATATCAGGAAAGTGTAAACTACTTTATAGCTATGATGAAGGATGCCCAACTTATTTTAACTTGCTACCTAATCTCTGTTTTTTTAACCGGGAA
>JAIPEK010000084.1 GCA_021737205.1 Desulfarculaceae bacterium | reverse complement strand
GGGAGGTGATTCGCCCTTGTGCGTCCCCCCGTGCACCATGCCATGCGGGTCACCCACGGCGGCATGGGATTCTGCCACATCTACATGGAATCCATCATGGTGGAGTACCTCAGGAGCGAATACGGCGTACGAAAAATCGCTGTCGTGGACACCGTCTGCCACCACGGGGACGGCACCAACAACATATACTGGCACGATCCGGATGTCCTGTTCATCTCGCTTCACCAGGACGGCCGCACCCTGTTTCCCGGCTCCGGTTTCATGGGAGAGCTGGGCGGTCCAAACGCCATGGGCACCTGTCTGAACATTCCGCTGCCGCCGGGCACCTCAAAGGAAGGGTACATGTACATGATCGAAAACACGGTCATGCCGGCCATCGAGGCGTTCAAGCCGGATATGGTTGTCAACTCGGCAGGCCAGGACAACCACTATACCGATCCGCTGACCAACATGAACTTCTGCGCCCAGGGGTATGCCGATCTCACATCCGTGCTCAAGCCGGACATCGCAGTTCTCGAAGGGGGATACGCCATCGAGGGGGCGCTTCCGTACGTCAACCTGGGGATCATCCTGGCAATGGCCGGTATCGACTATTCCGGCGTGGTGGAACCCGACTACAACCCGGAACGGCTGCGGCAGTCCCGGATCATCACAGACCGCATCAAAAAGACCTCGGACACGATCAACTCCTACTTTGAAAAGCGGCACGAGATGAGAGAGAAATCCGGCAGGCACGGGGAGATCCAGACAAGGGACCGGGAGATTTTCTACGACACCGACAACATCTTTGAGCGGCAGATTGAAAAAGTACGGGTATGCCGGGACTGCGGCGGGTGTTTTGAAATTGATTCCAAGGCGACCCGGGGATACCACATCCTTGCGGTGCACATTCCCCTGAACGCCTGCAGCGAATGCATTGAAGCGGGATACGCCATGTTTGAAAAGGCTCAGACCGCAAACCGGTACGCGAGAATTTATCTCCAGGACCGCACACAGGACCTGTACACAGTTAAGGGGCCCGGCCTGTAAGTTTTGACAGGGAATCTGGAAAAACGGGCCGCCGTGATCCAGGCGGTCCGGGATTATTTCATCAGAAACCGTTATCTCGAGGTCCAGACCCCGATCCGGCTGCCGGATCTGATCCCGGAGGCCCACATCGATCCGTTCGAATCCGAAGGCTGGTTTCTGCAGGCATCTCCCGAGCTTTGCATGAAGCGGCTCATGGCAAAAGGTCATGAAAAAATCTTTCAGGTCTGTCCATGTTTTCGCAAAAACGAACGCGGCAAACTTCATCTTCCCGAACACACCCTCCTGGAATGGTATGCCAAAGATCAGACGTATCACGGTCTGATGAGAACGATTACGGGAATGATCCGGCATGTGGCAAAGATCACTGGAAATGAATCCTGCATCAACTATCAGGGCGCTACAGTGGATATCACAGGAGAGTTTCCCAGGCTCTCTGTTACAGAGGCGTTTGACCGGTACGGCAGCATTCCGATGGAAGAGGCTCTGGAAACCGGCAGGTTCGACGAGATCATCAGCATGGATATCGAGCCGAATCTCGGTTTTGAAAAGCCTGTATTCCTGTATGATTTCCCTGCCGCGCTTGGTTCCCTTGCCCGTCTCAAGCCGGGAAACCCGGAATCTGCCGAGCGGTTTGAATGTTACATCGCAGGTCTCGAGCTTGCCAACGGATTTTCCGAACTCACCGATCCTGAAGAACAGCGCCTGCGGTTTGAAAAAGAAATCGAGCAACGCGCCCAGTTGGAAAAATCTTCCGCCCCCATGCCTGAAAAATTCCTTGCCGATCTTGAAAACATGCCGGAATGTGCAGGCGCGGCTTTAGGGGTGGACCGCCTTGTGATGCTCTTTGGCAACTTTGCCTCCATTGACGAGGCCGTGGCTTTCAAACCCGAAAGTCTCTGAATCGAAGTATATTCAAACTTCCAGTCAGTTTTGCAGCTCTTTTCAAACCTTCTATATGAAAGTGCTTGCCGTATTTCCCGGCATCAGCCGATCCGGCATAACCTTCCGCTCATGTAAGCTTACGCTTGCCTTCGACCCTCGCAAATCACCCATGATTTGCAATGCGAATTTTCTATGGCCACAAATAACGGTTGGATTCAATAATGTCAATTGGTTACAAACTCAAAAATGCCATACTTGATCATCTTTTCATGACTGCTTTGCTCCTTTTCATTTTGACCGATAAGAAAAAGAGGGATTCAGTTTTAAGGCCTTTGTGACGGCGCGAGACGGCAACAGAAAAAGCGTTGATCCCGGAACTCGAAACAGCTGTTCAGGACCCTCCCTGAAGTGCCCCGACGATGGACTCGGCCGCCCGTTCCAGAATGGAGCGGGGACAGGCAATATTGATCCGTTCGAATCCGGCGCCGTTATCACCGAACCATTCACCGTGATCAAGGCCCACCCCTGCCTTTTCCTCCAGAAGACGAATCCTCTCCGTCCCGTCCGGCCGGACGGCTGAAAAATCCACCCACACCAGATACGTACCCTGGAGGTCATACACCTTCACACCGGGCAGTTCTTTTTCAAGGAAGGTTTTGAGATACATGTAATTGTCATACAGGTATTCGATCAGGTTGTCCAGCCACGATTCGGCCTCATTGTAGGCCGCAGCCGCCGCCACCGCCCCGAAAAGGGTTCCGCCGATGCCGTTGGTGAATCCCAGCTTTTCAATCTGGATGGTCATCTCGTCCCTGATGTCCGGATTCGGCATGACGATGCTTGATTGTTGAAGACCGGCCAGGTTAAACGTCTTGCTGGCTGCCAGACAGGTAATGGAGTTTCGGGCGAATTTTTGTGAAATGGAGGCGAAACACACATGTTTGAACCCCGGCATCACCAGATCGCAGTGGATTTCATCGGAGGTGACCAGCACCCCGTTCTCCAGGCAGATTTCGCCGAACATCTCCAGTTCTTCTTTCGTCCATACGCGGCCCACCGGGTTATGGGGGCTGCAGAGAATCGCCAGCTTCACCCGGGGTTCCTTGACCTTTTCTTTTAAGTCTTCAAAATCCATCCGGTACTGACCGTGTTCAATCCGGAGGGGATTTTCAGCGATCCTGCGGCCGTTGTTCAAAATCGCCCTGGCGAACGGATAGTACACCGGCGGCTGGATCAACACCTTGTCTCCGGGCTGTGTGAACCTTTGGATGATATAGTTGACAGCCGGCACCACACCCGGAGTGGTTTTGATCCAGTCTTCCCGAATCTCAAATTGATGCCGCCTTTTGTACCAGGAGATAAGCGCCGGGAAATAGCCGGGATCGATCAGGCTGTAACCGTATACCCTGTGATTGAGCCTTTTTTCCATGGCCTGTCTGATCACGGCGGGACATTGAAAATCCATATCCGCAACCCACAAGGGCAACAGATCTTCCTTGCCTTCTCCAAACACGTTGGACAGGACTTGCGGTTCCCATTTCATGGAAGCCGTGCCGCTTCTGTCAATGATCTCGTCAAAATTCCGGTCTTTTTCCATTGATGTATTCCTTATGCGCCATTATCTTCTATCTACAATTGAATCCAATCCATGCCGATCTTTTTTTACATCCTGCCCTGCCGGGATCATCCGGCCGGATCTTTCATATACGGCTAAGGCCTTTTATGCGACGGTTCGGGTGAAAAATCAATGATTTTTTAAAGAATGCGGAAGCGACCCCAAAGAGGCGGTGTCCGTCGATCGACCATCGAACCGAACGATAACCCGGATTATCATTGACTTGGACGTTCGTATCCCGTAATCTGAACTATGGAACTGTCTCAAATCGCCCATATACTGGAAGCGCGATTCCTGGCCTGCGAGCGCCTCAAATCCGAAGAAATCACCAAAGCGGGGGCAAGCGACCTGTTGAGTGATGTACTGGCCGCCGATGCGGAAAATGCACTCCTGTTGACCGGCATACAAACCATCCAGATGGTAAAAACCTGTAACATTGCAGGAATCGGGGCCGTGATCCTGATCAGGGGAAAAGTACCGGATCACGACGTGATCGAACTTGCCGAAGAAGAGGGGCTGCCGCTTTTGAGCACCGGGCTTTCCATGTTCATCGCATGCGGACGGCTTTACCAGCAGGGCATACAGGGACTGAAACATGCAAGATAGCATATATGCAAATGGCTTCACTATCCAGAACATTCCGGATACAAAAGCGGGATTTCACCAATGCAGGCAATGCATCGATTTCCGTTAAAAAGCTTCTCAAATCATTGAATCTTTCCGCTTGCGTCATCAGAAAAGTCTCCATCTGCGGGTACGAAGGAGAGATGAATGTGGTCATGCACGCCGCCACAGACGGTATTCTGGCGTTTGAACTCACCGAGAAAAAAATTTTTCTCACCGTATCTGATGAAGGCCCCGGAATTGAGGATATTGAAACGGCTATGCAGAAAGGATATTCCACCGCTTCTGATGAATTCAGGGAGATGGGGTTCGGGGCCGGCATGGGGCTTCACAATATCCGGGAAAACGCTGATTCCCTGCACATCGACTCCACCCTAGGGGCCGGAACGGTCATAAGAATGGAATTCAACCCAGGGGGCTGAAATGGCAGACACAAATACGATTCCCTGTTATGTCTTAGTCAATTCGGACAACTGTACCGGATGCGGTGCATGTGCAAAATCGTGCCCCACCCGGGCCATCCGTATTAAAAACGGCAAATCCATTCACCTGACGGACAGCTGTATCGGCTGCGGGGAATGCATCCGTGTCTGCCCGCAGGGATGCATCACCCCCGCCCCCTTCGACCCCGGCGCCTTTAAAAAAGAAAAACATCCCGTCCTGTTTGTCGCGCCCGTTCTCTACAGCCAGTTTCCCGACGCCCGTCCGCGGGATGTCCTGACCGGCCTTCGGCGGATGGGATTTCAATACGTCGTGGACATGTCCTATTTCTTTGAAATGTTCCAGTGGGCCACCCGGCGGTTCATCCGGGAAAAGGCGCCGGAGCTTCCGGTCCTTTCCACCATGTGTCCCGTTGTTATGAGGCTGGTGGCGTTTAAATATCCCGGTCTTTTCGGCCATCTCAACCAGGTGCTGCGACCGGTGTCCATCATCGTGAAAGAGGCCGCGGCCCTGATCGCCCGGAAAGAAGGGGTCCGGCTGTCGGACCTGTCCATCTTCTACCTCAACCCCTGTCCCACCAAAATGGGAATCAAAGAATCCGCCCGGCTGAAACAATCGCCTTACATAAGCCGGTCCATCGGAATCAACCAGATCTATCCCGAGCTTAAAAAGCATATCACCGATATCATGGAGTCCGATACAGTCGATTATGTGGAAACCGGATTTGAATTCGAGCACCCTCCCTGCTCGGAGGGAATTCTCTGGAGTATCTGCGGCGGGGAAAGCGCGGGCCTGAAACTCGACAAGACCCTTGCCGTATCCGGGCTTGAAGAAACCATGCTGTATCTGGAAAAAACTGAACTGGACATATTCAAGGATTTTTCATTCATTGAGTTCAGGGCGTGCAGAGAAGGCTGCGTCGGAGGCTCCCTTTGCGCCATGGACAAATACGTGGCCAAAAGCGCGGTCCACAAAATATCGGGCCGGATCAACAGGAGCAAAAATTTCAGCAAAGAGATCAAGAACCGGTTCTATGAACAGAAATGGATACCGGATAAAAAAACAACCGAACAAATGGAAAAAATCTTCGGCGGGAAAAAAAAGCCGTTGTCCATCCGGTCTTTAACAAGGATCGATGCCCTGTACGGAAAACTGCCCGGTTACAACTGCAGTGCATGCGGGGCCCCGGACTGCTATGCATTTGCCGAGGATGTGATACGCCGAAGATGTAAACTTGCCGATTGTATTTTTATAAAAGGAGGGAATTGAGGTGAACGTGAAAGAACTTGCGGACAAACTCGGGCTCGAAATCCATGCCGGGAAACAGGCGGCGGACAGAGACATTCTCGGTGGGTATACAGGAGACCTGTTAAGTGATGTCATGGCCCGTATCAACCCGGGAACCGCCTGGATGACCATCCAGACCCATCAAAACATCGTGGCCGTAGCGGTTCTCAGGGAAGCCGCATGTATCAGCATCACGGGCGGGCACCGGCCGGACCGCGAAACCGTGGAAAGGGCGGAAAAGGAAAACATGCCCGTGCTACTGGCTGATGACAACTCATTTGATCTTTGTTTGAAGATCGCGGATCTCAAGGTCCTGTAATTGTCATGGAAACCGGGAGCTGGAAAAAAGCCGACCTTCACATCCATACCTGTCTTTCCCCTTGCGGAGACTGGGGGATGACGCCGGTGAAGATCATCAAAGCGGCACAATCCGAAAAACTCGACATCATCGCAGTGTGTGACCACAACAGTGCGGAAAATGCCGGGGCCGTAGTCCGAGCGGCCCGACAAACCGGGGTTGCCGTAGTTGCCGGAATGGAAATCTGCACACGGGAAGAGGTCCACCTTCTCGCCCTTTTCAAATTCCCCGCCGATGCCCGGAAAATGGGGGACATGATCCACAGAGGACTTTCCGAAAAAAATTACCCGGACCTATTCGGATACCAGGTCATAGCGGACGAGAACGACATGGTATCCGGCCAGGAGGAAAAACTTTTGATCAGCGCCTCTCAATTGAGCCTGGACGAGGCGGTACGAAACATTCATTCCAGGGACGGCATCGCCATTGCCGCCCATGTGGACCGGCCAGTGTACAGCATCATAAGCCAGCTCGGATTTATCCCGGACCACCTGCCTCTGGACGGAATCGAAATCTCCAGGCACGCCTTAGGCAAAACCTGGATACACAAATTCCTTGACAACACCGGACTGCCCTGCATACTATCATCGGACGCACATTTTTTACAGGACATTGCCACGGGATACACGGTATTTGATATGAGGGACACATCGTTTGAATCCATGCGGAACGCCCTTTCAAACAAAAAATTCCGACGCTTTGTAAAAAGGATGGAATCTTGAAAGAGCTGTCGCTTCACATCCTCGACATAGCGGAAAACAGCATCGGGGCAAAAGCGGATTTTGTGCGGATTGCGGTTGATGAAACCGTTAAAGAGGGATATATTTCAATTGAAATCCAGGACAACGGACCGGGAATTCAAAAGGAGATGATCGGCTCGGTGGCGGACCCGTTTGTAACCACCCGGACCGAACGGCGTATCGGTATGGGAATTTCCCTTTTCAAGGCCGCGGCCGAGCAAAGCTGCGGCGCATTTGATATCGAGTCCGATGAAAAGAAAGGGACCCGGGTAAAGGCCGTTTTCAAAAAAGACCATGTGGATACGGCCCCTGTGGGGGATACGGCCGCCACCATCATCACCCTTCTTGCCGGCAATCCGGGGCTGGACATCCGGTATGAGCACGCGACTCCGGAAAACTCGTTTTTCCTGGACACAAGGGAGATCCGGCAGGACCTTGAAGGAATCGATATCGACCATCCCGCGGTTCTGGAAAAGATAAAGGAGCTAATCAATGACAATATTGGATCAAAGAGGTAACAAATGGCAAAATTATCAGTTGACGATCTCAAGGAAATAAAGGAAAGGGCGGCACGGGAAGCCTCGCTCAGGGGGGGAGAGACCACCGTCAAGATCACCGTGCACATGAGCACCTGCGGGATAGCGGCAGGCGCCAGGGATGTCATGGCAACCCTTCTCGAGGAAAAGGCCGAGTCCGGCCGGACCGATATCAAAATCATCGCCGGCTCCTGCCTGGGAATGTGCAGCAGCGAGCCCAACATTACTGTAGAGGCGGCGGACGAGGAGCCGATTGTATATCAGCACATGGATGTAAACCGGGCAAGACAGGTGTTCAAACGGCATATACTCAAAGGAGAAGTTCAGACCGATTTCGCGCTAGGCAAAATGTAATCCACCCAAATCAAAGGAGGGCCAGATGGCTGTCAAGATTATTGAAAAATCCAAATCCGCTTACACATATCCGCTTTTGATCAAAAACCTTTTCACCAACTCCCTTTTGCGCTCCCCGGACCAGGAAATCGTGTACCGGGACGTCATGACGTACACCTACAGGGATCTTCACACGCGGGTGGCAAAACTTGCCAACGCATTGGAATCTTTAGGGGTTAAACAGGGGGATACGGTTGCTGTGATGGATTTTGACAGCCACAGGTACCTGGAATGCTATTTTGCCGTGCCCATGATGGGGGCGGTGCTCCATACGGTGCATATCCGGCTTTCCCCGGAGCAGCTTTTGTACACCATCAATCACGCAGAAGACGACGTGATCCTTGTCAACAGCGAGCTTGCCCCGATGCTCGAGGCGGTGAAGGACCAGATCAAGACCGTGAAAAAAATCATTCTTCTTTCCGAAGAGGGCGGGGAACACGGCACTTCCAT
>JAIPEK010000083.1 GCA_021737205.1 Desulfarculaceae bacterium | reverse complement strand
GCTCGAAGAGGCCGTCCGGGAGACCGGTTCTCCGGACCATGACCGGATTAGGGATTATATTGTTTCCGCGGATACGGTAACGGTGATCGGGCGGTTCAAAGTGGATCACAAGGGGAAGCAGATCGGGCACAATCCATTGACCATTCAATGGCAGAACGGCAAAAAAGAGATCGTATGGCCGGCAAAACTGCGGACGGCCGATCCGGTGTTCAATGAGTGACGGAAGACTTCATGAGCAACGCTCCTAAAATCAGGTTTTATCACGGAATTCTTTTCAAGGTTCTTCTGCCCGATCTGGCCACGGGTATCCTGTTTTCCTTCTTTGCCGTCTCCATTTTGACCGACCCCATGGTCACGTTTCTGGACGACAATTTCAAAGCCAATCTCCGCCATATTTCCCGGGATGGAATCGATATCTGCGACAACTATTTCAATTATCTGATGGAGCTTAGAATGGAGGACGATCCGGAGATGAATCTATCCATGCAGAACGAAGCGATGTCCGAGATTGTCGATATCGGCCGGGAATTGAAGATGGTTCATATGCTGGTACTTAAAGATGGCAGTGTGGCTGCAAGTTCTCTTGACGGCCCCGTAACGGTGGAAAATGATATGAAAGAGGGGAATATCAAGCTTGGCATGATTTCCAGATGCAGGATCAACGGGTCTTCCTCTCTTGCATGCGTCCGGTATTTTCCGTTCTGGGATTACCATATCGTGAGTTTTATTTTTCAAAAAGATTACCAGAAGCCCATCAACGCCGGCAAAAATATCGTTTTTCTGGGGACGCTGGGCGTGCTCGCTGCAATCCTGACGGTATTTCTTATTGTGTACAACTGGTTTATCAACCGGCCGCTGAAGAAACTGGTCCGGCATACAGAGCAGGTGGGAAAAGGAAATCTGGAGAGTATCCCCGTCCGGAACAGGGATGAAATCGGCCGGTTGATGACGGCGTACAATGGTATGGTGAAGAGTCTGGAAAAAGAGCGCTCTGAAGTCACCGACCTTGTGGATCAGCTGAAACAGTCTGAATCCAGATTCCGCAACCTGTTTGAAAATGTGCCCACAGGGATCTGCGTGATGGATGAAAAAGGGGTGGTCATCGCCAGCAATGACAGCATGCACAAGACCTTCGGGCATACCAGGGAAAGCATCCGGTTTGTCTCTTTTGACACCCTGTTTTTCGATCCGTCCGAATCCGCCGATCTGCTCGCCCGCATCCGAAAGGAAGAGCTGATCCAAAATTATGAAACAAAGTTCGTCTGTCCGGATGATACCGCACTCATGGTCGAGTTGACACTATCCGCGGCAAAGCTCAAGGACCAGCTTTTGATTATCGCGATCGTGGAAAACATCACCCAAAAAAGGAAGCTTGAAATCCAGCTCCAGCATGCAAGGAAAATGGAAGCGGTGGGCACTCTTGCCGGCGGCATCGCGCATGATTTTAACAATATCCTGCAGGCAGTGAAGGGGTATATCGCCATTCTGCTGCTGGACAAAAGCAAAGATCATCAGGACATAAAGAGTCTGAAAGCCGTTGACAATGCAGCGGACCGGGCCGCACAGCTTGTCAGGCAGCTTCTTATGTTCAGCAGGAAACTCGACACCGAGAGGCGGCCCCTTGATATTAACAGCTGCATGGAACAGGCCGCCGGAATACTGGAAAGAACCATCCCGAAAATGATATCCATCGAGTTCAATCTGGAGGAGAAGCCGTGGACCGTCCGGGCCGATGCCATCCAGCTGGAACAGGTGGTCCTCAATCTCGGTACCAACGCGTCGGACGCCATGCCCTCCGGGGGCAGGATCACCATCGAAACGGCCAATGTAAAGATCAACGGAAGAAACATGCCGGAGAATATCTGGATGGATGCAGGTGCTTATGTGAAGCTGGTCATGACAGATACAGGCGAGGGGATGGATAAAGCGCTTGTGGATCATATATTCGAGCCGTTTTTTACCACCAAGGAGATCGGCAAAGGGACGGGGCTGGGCCTTGCCTCCGTCTACGGGATCGTCAAGGAGCACGAGGGATATATTGCCTGTACCAGCGAAGTGGGGAAGGGCACCTCTTTTATGATTTTTCTGCCGGCCGAACCGGCGGAAAACGAAGCCGCAGGCATTGAGCTGGAGGCGAAGAAGACCGGAGCCGAAGAGAAAACGATACTGGTGGTGGATGATGAACCGGCGGTTCTGGAGGTTTCAAGACAGGGGCTTGACGGGTACGGATTCGCCGTGTTCACTGCTTCCAGCGGTGAAGAGGCGCTCGAGGTCATTGCCGGAGCTGATCCACCGGTTGATCTGGTTGTGCTTGATATCAGCATGCCCGGTATGGGCGGGTACCGGTGCCTGGAGGAAATCCGTAAACTCGACGACCATGTCAAGGTGGTTATTTCGACCGGATATTCATTTGATGATTCAAGGGGGAAGCCTTCTCCGGATTCAGGCGGTCCGGACGATTTTATCCAGAAACCGTACAATCTGGATGAACTCGTCGCAAAAATCAGGCAGGTACTTGCTGCTTGACTTGAAAAGTGATTTATAGTATACAAGCCGCGTTATTTCTCGTGCCGAAGTGGTGGAATTGGTAGACACGCTAGACTTAGGATCTAGTGCCGCAAGGCGTGGAGGTTCAAGTCCTCTCTTCGGTACCATCTAACTATTTGGAGTCATCGAAGATTCCTTTTACATAAAGGTCCGTTCGGTGGTACGGATACGGTGCGTTTCATTCCGTATCACCACGGGCTTTATTCATATCAATAACCCATCCTACAGGCTGCTCAGGATTTTTCGATTACGAATCCATGAACGATTTCCTTGAGTTTTTCCGACATTTGCTTGAGCTGCTCGGCCCGGTCCTTCACCTGGCTGCTGTTCTTTGAGATATCCGAGGATTCGCTGCTGACATCGGCAATGTCTTCTGAGATACTGTCAGCCACCTGTGAACTCTGGGCCACATTTTCATTTACTTCCTGAATCCCTGCGGACAGCTGTTCCACATTGGTGGATATTTCACCGGTGGCCGATGACTGCTCTTCAATGGCTGAAGCGATGGAACTTACAATCTCCTGGGTGCTGTTCATCGAGGAAGTGACCTCTGAAATCACGTCGGCGCTACGCCCTGATACATTCTGAATGTTTTCGATCTGGCCCTGGATATCCTGGGTGGCATCCGATGTCTGGCCGGCAAGGGCTTTGATTTCATTGGCGACGACCGCGAATCCTTTTCCGGCCTCACCGGCTCTTGCCGCTTCAATGGTGGCATTCAGAGCCAGCAGGTTCACCTGCTCTGAAATATCGGAAATGGTTTCAACGACTTTGCCCACCGAATCAGCGGCTTGCCTCAGTTCTTTCATCTGTTCGGAGGCATCCGATGTTTTCCGTGCCGCCTGTTCGGATATTCCCCTGGCCTTTTCGGCATTGGATGCGATTTCATTGATGGTAGAGTTCATTTCCTCTGCTGCGGATGCTACCATGTTGGAGTTGCTGGAAGACTGCTCCATGGATGCGGCAACCCCTGTGAGACTTGAACTCATCTCTTCGGCGGCAGTGGCAACGGTTTTGGTTTTGTCGGACATGGTCACTGCGCCCCGGCTCATTTGTTCCGAGATGCCGGTCAGCTCTTTGGAGGATCGGTCCACGTTGGTGGATTCTTCCGCCATCCGCCTGATGATATCCTGAAGTTTTTCCATGAACACATTAAACCATCCAGCCAATTCTCCCAGCTCATCTTTGGATTTGATATCGATCCGCTTGGTCAGGTCCCCTTCTCCTTCTGCAATGTCCCGGAAATTGGTTATCATGGATTTTAACGACCGGGAGATACCGAATACAATCACCAGGCAAAGGACCACAATGCCGGCGAAAAATATACCGGCCACAGTGAGCAGCCGGGTGATCATGCCGGTCACCCGTTTGTCTATGGAAGTTTTCATTTCGCTTTTGTAGGCATCGATATTGTCGAGATATACGCCGGTTCCGATCCAGTAGTCGGTCCCGGGTATCATTTCGGCATAACTCAGTTTCGGCACGTCCCCGGCTCCTGGTTTTGGCCATATGTATTGTACGAAGCCGCCCCCGTCATGTGCCTCTTTTTTCAGTTCCTCAACCAGTTGTACCCCGTTTTTATCGCTGAGATCCCCCAGGTCTTTTCCCTGAAGGTCCTTATTCGGAGGAAGAGCCACATTGGTGGTGTCCCTGTAAACAAAATAGTAGCCGGACTCATCCTCTTCAAACCGGATGTCGTCGATCAGGTTCCGGATGATCCGAACCCGGGCTTCGGCCCCGGAAACGTCTTCGATGGCATGTCCGGCGGAAAGGGCCACAGAATGCGTAGCCACCCGGATTTTGTCTTTCTGGTCCTCGAGCATCACTTTTTCCGTGGATGAGATGGCCATGTCTCTGACTTTGTTGCTGCTGTTTACGGCGGCCCAGGCCATTCCCAGAAAAAGGGCGAGAATCAGTGCGATGATAATGTACATTCTCTGCTTTACGGTGAATCGGTTCAGCATATCTGTCTCCTGTCTTACATGAAAAATACCCGGACGACCCCTGGTGAAATTTGTGAGACTTTCTCCGAATGTCGGTCAAGATGGTTCCGACCGGAATCGTAACTTTTTTACAAAAATATCACAGATCTATAACATATTTTTGTGTCCATTCAAAGTATTAAGATGGATGTCCGCATTGGAAGGAACGTATTTTATACCCGGCAGTCGGGGCAGTTCCATCAAACAGGTTCATCCATGCATTCAGCGAAACTGAATTGACAATTTTATGTATTTGTGTGAACTTCAATTGAAACCAAATGGAATGGAGGCTTGCGCCTTGTTATTGAAAGACAGGATTCTGACATCCCGGATTGATCTGAATCATTTTCTGAACCATATTGCAGTGCCGTATATTGTGCTTGATACGGACCGGACCGCCCTTTTCGCCAACCGGTCCTTTGAGGCCTTGACCGGATTTCCGGTTGACAGGTGCCCGGGAGTTCCCTGCCGGCATATCACAAGGTGCGGTGTCTGTATCCAGGGGTGTCCGGCATTAAAGCTGGAAGCCACGGATCAGCCGGTTACGGTGAAAACCGACATGATCAATTTCAATCGGAAACGGGTTTCGGTGAAAATGGTAGTCTCGCCGCTCAAGGATAACGCCGGCAAAGCGGCCGGCTTTATTGAGACCTTTTATGACATCAGCTACATGGAGGAAAGCGTTGCGACTCCGGAAAGTTCCTACAGTTTCCGGGGGATTGTCGGCAGAAGCAGCCGGATGGAAAAGATTTTCGACATCCTTCCCGTGCTGGCCCAGTCCGATGCTTCTGTTCTGATTACCGGAGAGACCGGAACGGGAAAGGACAAAGTTGCCGAAGAGATCCACAACGCCTCGCCGAGAGCCGAAGAACCTTTTATTAAAATCAACTGCGGCGCCCTGCCGGAAACGCTTCTTGAATCGGAACTTTTCGGCCATACCAAGGGCGCGTTTACAGGAGCGGTGGACAGCAAGCCGGGACGGTTCCGGCTTGCCCACAACGGTACATTGTATTTAACGGAAATCGGGGATCTTCCGCTTACCCTCCAGGTGAAGCTTTTAACCGTTCTGGATGACGGAGCGGTGTTCCCCCTGGGCGGAAACAAGAGGGTCCCCGTAAATGTCAGGCTGATCGCAGCAACTCACCGGAATCTGGAGGAGATGGTCGCTGAGGGCCGGTTTCGGCAGGATCTTTTTTACAGGCTCAATGTGGCGCGGCTTCATCTTCCGGCTTTGCGTGAAAGAAACGGCGATGTCCGGCTTCTGCTCGATTATTTTCTTCATTTTTATGCATCGAAAGCCGGCAGGCAGTGCAAGGAGTTTTCAGACAGTGCCTTGGAACTTCTTGGTACCTATGCATATCCGGGGAATGTCAGGGAGCTGTCCAATATCGTGGAGTATGCGGTTGCGGTTTGTGAGGGCGAAACAATCCGGGGCGATCATTTGCCCTCTTATATAAAAGAGGTCCCGGCGGAAAGAGGAGTCCGGTCCGATCCGGCTGAAAAGACCGAGGTTCCGCACGCGGCAAAGACCTTTCAACCGCAGGCCGTCGACGAGGTGCCTTCCTGGAAGAGTGTGGAAAAACAGATGATCATGGACGCGCTGGTGAAAACCGGGGGTCACAAGGGAAAGGCCGCCTCCATTCTGGGATGGGGCAGGAGCACGTTGTGGAGAAAAATGAAACAATATGGAATAGACAGGTAAGACATTTTGCAATATAATGAAAACATGTTGTATTTTTGCCGGAGATAGCCAGTGGTCCGTAACGTATTGATTCCTTTGTATAAAGACGAGACAGCCCCCCGGTTTGATCTGTGCGCGGAAGTTTTGATTGCCGGATATGATAACGGCCGCAGAATCAGCGAGAATATTATTGTTCTCCAGCAGCCTTCTGCTGAGGATCTTTGCCATATGATACTCAAGGAGAAAATTGATCTGGTGATTTGCGGGGGGATAGAGGAAGAATACTATCAATACCTGAACTGGAAGGATGTCAAGGTCATCGATGATGTGATAGGAGAGAAGGATTCGGTTTTGGACCGGTATGAAAAAGGCGGGCTGAAAAGAGGCGATATCTTGTTTGCACAACCAACGGAAAAATTGGAAAAAGAATGAAGAACTTTTTTTCATCGATAATGTCCAGAATCTGGAGAGCGTATGATTATGCGGATACGGCGGACAGATACAAGAAACTGAGGCGGAATATTTTCATAACCATGCTTCTTGTGACCATACTGCCTTTATCGTTAATGGCTGCAATCAATTATCACCAGTACCGGCAGGGATTAAGGCAGGAAATAGTGAAGCCTCTTCATAACCTTGTCAACAAGGCCGCCCATTCCATCGACTTTTTTTTGAAAGAAAGAAGATCCGCCATAGAGTTTATTTCCTCCATTTATTCGTATGAGGAGCTGCTGGACTCCAAAACCATGAACCGGCTTTTTCTGGTGCTGAACAAGGAGTTCAAGGGATATGTGGATCTGGGGCTCATCGACAAAAACGGGTACATGGTCAATTATACCGGGCCGTACGATCTTCTGGGAAAAGAGTATTCCTCCCATGACTGGTTCCAGGAGGTGTTTGTCAAGGGGGAGTACATCAGCAATGTGTTCATGGGGTACAGGAAAATCCCCCATATCGCCATCGCGGTCCGACACCTGGAGGAAAGCGGCAGCGGCTGGGTTCTGCGGGCGACCCTGGGAACGGAAATTTTCAGTGATTTTATCAAGAGTATGGGGCTGGGCCCGAATACGGATGCGTTTATCATAAACCGGAAGGGGGTTCTGCAGACGTATTCGAAACTGTATGGTTCGGTTCTGGAAAACTGCGGGCTGGATATCCCTTATTCGGTTCCCGGGCCCACTGTTCAGGAGATAACGGATTCCCAGGGCAGGGAGTTTCTGGCCGGGTATACCCCGTTTCTGGACAACCAGTTTGTACTGGTGGTGATGAAGCCGAAAGGGCTGGTAATGAAAAGCTGGGTTTCTTTGAAAAGTGATATGCTGATTGTTTTCATCATCGGAGTGGCGGCCATTGTGTTGATCATTTTTTCCATCACCGACCGTTACGTCAAAAGGATCAAAACCTCGGACGAGAGAAGAATGCTTGCCATGAAGGAACTGGAGCACCATCAGCAGTTATCTTCCATCGGACGTCTGGCTGCCGGCGTCGCCCATGAAATCAACAATCCGTTGGCCATTATTAACGAGAACATGGGGCTTCTCAAGGACATGATCCACTACGACAGGTTTGACAACGGGATATTTCAGAAAAAGGTGGATATTGTTATCGATTCGGTGGAGCGGGCAAAAAAGATTACGCACAGGCTTTTGGGTTTTGCCAAGCGGATCGATGTCAACTATGAAATGCTGGATATCAACGAGGTTTTAAGGGAAGTGTTCAGTTTTGTGGACAAGGAGATTCTGTATAAAAATATTGAAACCAGTATTTCACTTGGGGATGATCTTCCGTTTGTTTCTTCGGACAGGGGGCAGCTGGAGCAGGTGTTCTTGAATATCCTTACCAATGCCATGGACGCGGCCGGAAGTCACGGGAAAATCGATGTAACCACGGAAGCATGCGAGGAATCAATGGTCCGGATCACCATCCGGGACAACGGCCCGGGTATATCCCGCAAGGATATCGACCATATATTTGACCCGTTTTTTACCACGAAAAAGGAAAAAGGAACCGGACTCGGACTTTCCATCACGTACGGGATCATAAAAAAACTCGGAGGCGAAATCAAGGTTGAAAGCGAGGAAGGGCAGGGGGCGGCTTTTATGATATATTTGTGCCATCAGAAATCAAGGGGGAGCGATGAAAAATTTACATGTGTTACTAGTTGATGACGAAGAGGGATTTGCATCCGCGCTTGCAGACCGTCTTCGGATGCGGGGGCTTGATGTGGATGTGGAGCTCAATGGCGAGGATGCATTGAGGCA
>JAIPEK010000082.1 GCA_021737205.1 Desulfarculaceae bacterium | reverse complement strand
CCGGCAAAACCGATTTCCAGGATGTCATCAAAATCGATATCCGCCTTGAAGTGCTCAAGGAAAAAATGATCACCCTTGAAAACAGGCGAGATGCCATCCAAACGGACCTTTTTTCCGTCCTGGACCTGCCGCCCTCCTCGCCTGCCGGAGCCGTCAGGCTTTCGAAACCTGTTCAGAGGCTGCCCGCCTTCAGTGAACTCGACCCTCTTGCACGGCAGAGGCGGCAGGAACTTGTCCGACTCAAGACCCGGATCGACCGGATGACGTATATGGTAGCCATGGGCAAAAAGATGAAACTCCCGGATTTCAACCTGAATCTTTCCGTTTACGAGGACCGGGCCGTCAACCAGGTCACATACGGGGCCGTCCAAAACACGTTCAGTGAAAAAACCCTGGCTTCCAGGGGATACGGCCTTCCGGAAAAACCGTTCTCCGGTGTGGAGAGCGGGTGGCTGAGGCAGACGGAAAAAAACATCCACGCCCTTCAAGAAAAACTGGCACAGGAAACCTCTGACACGTCCAAGCTTTTGAAAAACGCCTGGTTTGAATTCGACAAAGCGGTAAGAGAGAAGAATCTGTATGAAAACCGGGTGATCGATCTTTCAAAGTCGGCCCTCACGGTATCCAAAAAGGGGTATGAGGCGGGCAGAATCACGTTTGCCGATGTCATCGGCTCTTACACCACATGGCTCGATGTCAACCTCGCGTATGCGGAAAAAGTAAGCGCCATAGGCAGGACAAGGGCAAAGATAAAACGGATAGCGGGCGTTGATAACATAAGCGCAGCGTTGGATGAACAGATTGAAACCCCGAATAAACAGGATGGTACACAATGAAACTCGAAAACGGCAAAACATTTTCCATAAGGACCCTGGCCCTTTGTGTCATAATCAGCATCTGCGTAACCCTGATTTTCACTTTGAACACGACAAGCTCCACCAGAGGCCCGGCAAAACAGACAGACAGCGTGCTTGAAGATCCGGGATCGCATGACCATGAAAATAAAACCGAGCTTTGGACCTGCGGGATGCACCCCCGGATCATTACCGAAGAGCCGGGGCTCTGCCCGATCTGCAACATGGAATTGACACCGGTCCGGGATCAGGGCGGTGAAAACGATTTTGCTGAACAGGAAAGACGGATTGCCTTCTGGCAGGACCCGGACAACCCGGAGAGAACGTATAAAACACCGGAGCAATACACCGGGGACAAGGATCCCGTACCGGTATACGAAGATCAGGTGATCAACGGTGTCAATATCTCCATCGACCCGGTTACTGAACAGAACATGGGCATCAGGACCGAAAAAGCAGCCAGGGGTCCCCTGGTAAGTACTGTAAGGACATACGGCCATATCACCTGGAATGAAACCAGGACCGCGGAAATCAACCTGAAATTCGACGGCTGGATCGAAAAACTCCATGCAGACTACAAAGGCAGGCAGGTCAAAAAGGATGAACCGTTGTTTGAAATCTATTCCCCTGAACTTTTCGCGGCCCAGGAAGAGTACCTTTCCGCGCACAAAAGCCTTTCCCGGAAGAAATCGGATATCAACACCGAGATGTTCGAGTCTGCAAGGCAGAGACTTTTAAATTTCGGGATCGGCAAGAGAGAACTGGAGGGTATCATCGAATCAGGCACAGTAAAAAAAACCCTTACGATCCGCTCCCCGTTCACCGGCATTATCACGGAGAAAAACGTGGTTGAAGGAGCTTATGTAAACGCCGGAACCAAGGTATTCACCCTGTCGGATCTTTCCAAGGTATGGGTGGAAGCCCACGTGTACGAATATGAAATGGACCGTTTCAGAAAAGGACAGGAGGCTCGGATGACACTTCCGTACAGCCCCGGCACCGTTTTTACCGGCAAAGTCTCGTATGTGTACCCGTATCTTCAGAAAAAGACCCGGGATGTGGTGGTCCGGCTGGAGTTCGACAACCCAAAGCTTGCTCTCAAGCCGGACATGTACGCCAACATACGGATCCGGACCACCGGCGGCAAGGAGGGGCTGATGATTCCGGCCGAATCCGTGATCCGGTCCGGCGACTCCGACCTGGTGTTCGTATCCAACGGCAAAGGGAAGTTCACTCCCAGGGAAGTGACGTTGGGCGTGAACCTGGACAATGAAAAAATCCACGTGCTGTCAGGGCTCGCCCCGGGCGAACGGGTCGTCACATCAGGGCAGTTTTTGCTGGATTCCGAATCAAAGCTCAAAGAGACCATCAACAAAATGATGTCCGCCAAAACCGATGAAAAAGAGGCATCAGGTCCAAAGGAAAACTTCTTTAACGACATGGAGCAGGAAAACGAGGATGATTTTTTCAAAGACATGGAAATATAGCCGGAAGATTGGCAAGGGATATGGCATATGATTGATAAAATAATAGAATGGTCGGTTAAAAACAAATTCATCGTTATCTTCGCAACGATATTCCTGATCGCAGGCGGGGTCGCCGCCATGTTCAACACGCCCCTGGACGCGATCCCGGATCTTTCCGACACCCAGGTGATCATCCAGACGGACTTTCAGGGCCAGGCCCCCCAGGTGGTGGAGGAACAGGTCACATACCCCTTGACCACGGCCATGCTCGGGGTGCCGTATGCCAAGGTGGTCAGGGGCTACTCCTTTTTCGGGACCTCTTTTGTGTATATTATTTTCGAGGACGACACCGACATGTACTGGGCGCGGTCGAGAGTTCTCGAATACCTGAATTTCGTGTCGGACCGGCTTCCGGAAAACGCCGTGCCCAAGCTCGGTCCCGACGCCACCGGGGTCGGGTGGGTATATGAATACACGGTACGGGACACCACGGGAGAGCATGACCTTTCCCAACTCAGGGGCATCCAGGACTGGTATCTCAAGTACGAGCTCACGGCCGTGGACGGGGTCTCGGAGGTGGCCTCCATCGGCGGGTTCGTCAAACAGTACCAGGTGGAAGTGGACCCGAACCGGCTTTTGGCATACGACCTTTCCATAAAGACGATCAAGAACGCCATACAGCGATCCAACAACGATGTGGGCGGCAAGCTCCTCGAGATGGGGGAGACCGAATTCATGGTCCGGGGCCTCGGGTATATCAAATCATTACAGGACCTGGAAGAGATCGCCGTGGGGGTGGACAAGAACGGCACCCCCATCCTGCTTAAAAACATCGCGGACATCCATACCGGCCCGGAACTGAGGCGCGGAATCCTGGAATGGAACGGCAAAGGAGAAGCGGTCGGCGGCATTGTTGTCATGCGGTACGGGGAAAACGCCTACAACGTGATCAAGCGGGTGAAACAGAAACTCAAGGAGCTTGAAAAAGGTCTGCCCGAAGGGGTCGAGGTAAAAATGGGATACGACCGCTCCGGCCTCATTGAAAGGGCGGTATCCACCCTGAAAACCAAGCTTGTGGAAGAAATGATCGTGGTGGCGCTGATCTGCATCATCTTCCTGCTCCATATCCGGTCCGCGTTCGTCGCCATCCTGACGCTGCCGGTGGGAATCCTGGCTTCTCTTTTGATGATGTACATCCTCGGCATAAACATCAATATCATGAGTCTGGGCGGCATCGCCATCGCCATCGGGGTGATGGTGGACGCATCCGTGGTTATGGTGGAAAACGCACACAAGCATATTGAAAAAAACCCGGGCGGCCGGACAAAAGATATCATTATCAAATCATCCAGGGAAGTCGGCCCGGCCCTGTTTTACAGTCTTTTGATCATCACCGTTTCCTTTCTGCCGGTATTTACCCTTGAAGGACAATCAGGCCGCCTTTTCAAGCCCCTTGCCTATACAAAGACGTTTGCCATGGCCGCGTCCTCGATCCTGGCCATCACCATCATACCCGTTTTGATGACGTTTTTCGTAAAAGACCGGACCATTGAGGTCAAACCGGAACAATCCCGGAAAAAAGCATGGCTTCGAATCGGATCCATTATCCTGGCACCTCCGGTGCTGGTGATATGCGCCGGAATATTGAAAACGGATATCCCGCACTGGAGCTTGACCGCTGCTGCCGGGCTTTCCGTTTTTATCTGCCTTTGCGTTATCCCGCAGAAAATCATTTCAGAGGGGAAAAACCCTGTGAGCAAGGTGTTGATCAGCATGTACATGCCCCTTATCAAATCGGTTCTGAAATGGCGGAAAACTACTGTTCTCATAGCGATCGCGATACTCGGCGTGTCCGTATATCCGGCCTCGAAACTCGGCAGCGAGTTCATGCCCCCTCTGAACGAAGGGGACCTTCTGTACATGCCCACGACCCTGCCCGGCGTGTCCGTGACCAAGGCACGGGAACTTCTGCAGCAGACCGACAAAATCATAATGAAATTTCCGGAGGTCAAACATGTGCTGGGCAAGGTGGGAAGGGCTGAAACACCTACGGACCCGGCCCCGCTGTCCATGATCGAAACCACCATCATGCTCAGACCAAAGGTGGAGTACGAGATGAAACAGGTGGACCGGTTTTTCTCCGGCTGGCCGGCATGGCTCAAACACCCGTTTTCACTGGTATGGCCGGAGAAAGTGAAAGGAAAAATCCTTCATGAATGGCGGAAAAAAGAAATCGACCGGTTTTTCTCCGGCTGGCCCGGATTTTTGAAAAGTCCGCTTTCCCGGATATGGCCCACACAAAGACATATCACCATCAAGGAGCTGTCCCGGGACCTTGACCGGGCCATCCGGTTCCCCGGATTGACCAACGCATGGACCATGCCGATCCGCACCCGGATCGACATGCTCTCCACGGGTATTAAAACCCCTGTGGGGATCAAGATCATGGGACCGGACCTTGAAACCCTTTCCGATATCGGGGAGGAAATCGAAGCTGTAGCAAGGAGTATTCCCGGCACCCTGTCGGCATTTTCTGAACGGGTCACCGGGGCCAACTACCTGGACTTCAATATCAAAAGAGACAGGATAGCAAGATACGGCCTTACGGTGGAAGACGTCCAGGATGTGATCATGACCGCCATCGGGGGAATGAACGTCACAAGGACCGTGGAGGGGCTTGAACGGTATCCGGTGAATCTGCGGTACAACCGGGCGTTCCGGGACAACATCGAACAGTTGAAAAGGGTTCTCATCGCGACGCCCACCGGCGCCCAGGTTCCCCTTGCGCAGATGGCGGACATCTATACCCACAAGGGACCTGCCGTGATCAAAAGTGAAAATTCCAGGAAAACGGCATGGGTGTTCATCGATCTTCAGGATGTGGACGTGGGAACGTACGTGAAAAACGCGAAAAAAACCATCGATCAAAACATTGATATGCCCGAAGGATACTCCATGGTCTGGTCCGGGCAGTTCGAATACATGGAACGGGCCAGGAAAAGATTGAACCTCATCGTGCCAGCCACGCTCGGCCTGATCTTCATCCTGCTGTATCTCCACTTCAGGTCCACGGCGGAAGCGGCCATCGTGATGACGACACTCCCGTTTTCCCTTGTCGGGGGAATATGGCTTCTCTATTTTCTCGGGTACAACCTGTCGGTGGCCGTGGTGGTCGGCTTCATCGCCCTTGCCGGCCTTGCCGCGGAAACCGGGGTGGTCATGCTGGTGTACCTGGATGAAGTCTATCACCGCAGACGGAAGAACATGCGGATGAATACAGTGGAAGATCTGGAAGGGGCCATCACGGAAGGTGCCGTGGAACGGGTTCGGCCCAAGATCATGACCGTGGTTACCACCCTGATCGGTCTCCTGCCGGTCATGCTCGGTACAGGGACGGGCTCCCAGATCATGAAGCGGATCGCCGCACCGATGGTCGGAGGACTTGTATCTTCCACGATCCTTACTCTCTTGATCATACCGGTGGTCTACCATATATGGAAAAAACCCGATGTAAAAAACAGCAAGGAACGGATCCCGGCCGAACCCGGGGTGACATAGGAGAAAGTTTTTGCGCCCTAGGGTGCAAAAATCCGGAAAGCCCTGTCTGCAGACACCGGCAGGGCTTTCATAAAAACAGGAATACATACTAAAAAGGAGAATGCAGAATGTACACAAAACAGCTGAAAACAATTATGGCGGCATTGGCGGTCACGGTCCTTATGAGTCTTGGAGCGTTTGCAGCAGACTCGTCCCAAGAACAGATGGAAGGTCATGACATGAAAGGAAACGCCCCGGCTGGAATGAAGATCCATGAAGCAGAAGTGGACGGATACCGGCTGGAGTACCGCCTCATCGACATGAAAGCGAAAATGAAGGACATGGAAAACATGCCGGAAATGGAGGACACCCATCATCTGATGGTTTACGTGAAAACTTCGAGCGGCGACCCGGTATCTCAAGCCATGGCCGGATACCTGATCGAAAACCCGGACGGAACGGAGCAGAAAAAAATGACCATGGCAATGGCAGGCGGCTTCGGTGCGGACATCAACCTGGAGCAGCAGGGGAGCTACACCGTCAAAGCCAAGATCATGGCTGAAAAAAACAAACTGATTGACAGCTTTTCCCTGAACATCGAATAATCGTTCAACTCCACCGCCGGGCCGGCCGACCCGATCAAGCCGGGCGGTCTTCAATCCAAGGGCACTCACACGAAATTTTTGATGAAAGTCCGCGCCATGTTCCCGGCATCAGGCGATCCGGTATAACCTTCCGCTCATTCTCGCAAATCATCCATGATTTGCTCCGAGGCAAATGCCGGAACCGGTCACATCGT
Organism: Desulfarculaceae bacterium; assembly: GCA_021737205.1. Classification (GTDB taxonomy): domain Bacteria; phylum Desulfobacterota; class Desulfobacteria; order Desulfobacterales; family Desulfobacteraceae; genus JAIPEK01. Next base: position 1,852 of record JAIPEK010000082.1, on the reverse strand, counting down.
GTGCCCGGTAACCGACCGGCATTTGAATCCGCTTCAGGTTACACCGGATCGCCTGATGCCTCTGCTTGTGCCGTATGTGCTTCAATCCTGAAAAACTGCCCGAAAGTCGGTTTGGAGGTGTGGTAATTATTTCGTGCGGCTGCCCTGCATCTTTTTCCGGCTTGACTTCCCGTTCTGTATCTACTACGTAAGCGACAGATGAAAAATCTTTTCAACCCGGATGCCGTAAAACGGAGACAAATGAAGCTGACCAAACCGGAAAGAAGCTGGGTACTGTATGATGTGGCCAACTCGGCATTCGTGCTGATCGTGGTTACCACCATTATGCCCGTATTCTTCAAGGAGTACGCAGCATACGGGCAGGCGGGTGAAATCTCCACGTTCCGGCTCGGTGCGGCCAACTCGGCCGCCTCCCTGCTTCTGGCTGCGTGCGCGCCCCTTCTGGGAGGACTTGCGGATGCCGGCGGACACAAAAAGCGGTTTCTCGGTCTTTTCATGGCGGCCGGAGTTTTGCTGACGTTCTCTTTTTCGTTTACCTCCCGCGGCATGTGGGTATTCTGCCTGCTGGCGTATGGAGCCGCACGTTTTGTATGGGCAGGGGCCAACATTTTCTATGATTCGCTGCTCCACGATGTCACAGCGCCGCAGAAGGCGGACAGTGTCTCTGCAAAAGGATATGCATGGGGGTATGTCGGAAGCGTGATCCCGTTCCTGGGAGTTGCCGGACTCATCTTCACCTTTAAAACTTCGGCATCTCTCCCGGCAACTGCGGTGAAAACCGGGTTCATCATCGTGGGTCTGTGGTGGTTTTTCTTCTCCCTGCCGCTTCTGAGAAACGTCAGACAGAAGCCCGTGCCGACCAGGGGACCGGATCATACAGCAGGTTTCAAACAACTTTTCCGTACGTTCAAACGGATCTGTGAGAACCGGAATATCCGTTTTTTCCTGCTTGCCTATTTTTTCTACATCGACGGGGTCAACACCATCATCAGCATGTCAGCGGCGTACGGAACTGATATCGGCCTGGATACGGTCCAGTTGATCCTGGCGATCCTGATGATCCAGATCACGGCGTTCCCGTTCACCCTCTTATACGGCGGTCTTGCCGGCAGGTTCGGCACAAGGAGGCTGCTTTTCGCCGGTATCCTTGTCTACTGTTTCATCACCTTTTTCGCATTTTTTCTGCCTGTGTTTTCAACAGGGGCGAAAGTGGTCCTGTTCTGGGTGCTCGCATTTCTGATCGCCACTTCCATGGGCGGGATACAGGCTCTCTCCCGCAGTTTTTTCATGTCCATCACCCCTTTTGACCGGTCCGCTGAATATTTCGGGTTTTACAACATGTTCGGAAAATTCGCCGCAGTCATGGGGCCTTTCATGATGGGAATCACCGGGAAAATCGCAGGCCACTCCAGGTGGGGGGTGCTGTCCATGGTGATTTTCTTTGTTCTCGGGGCGGTATTCCTTTCAAAGGTGAAGAAGGATAAGGCCGCCTGACAGACAAAACCGGCCGGATCAGGGGATATAGATCCGCCACTTGCAGAAAAGATCTTCCGGGTGGGGATCAGGCGGCGCAAACACGCATTCGGTGACAATATCCGGGTCGATTTCTTTTGCAAAGGAGTCGAACTCGTGAAAATGCATGTCCCTGCAGGCATATTCGCCGAGTCCGTGCTTGAGGCGCCCCATCTGGGCCGGGCAGTTGGATGAGGTGGCAATCAGTTCCCCGTCCCTGTGTTCGAGATCAAAGCAGTCCATGAGTTTCCAGGAATAATACCGCATGGCTTTTTCAAAACCGGCAAGCCCTTTTTCCTGGATACCGAACCGCTTTACGATATCCCGTGCCGCCAGCTGC
>JAIPEK010000081.1 GCA_021737205.1 Desulfarculaceae bacterium | reverse complement strand
GGACTATGCCCACACCCCGGATGCCCTGGAATCGATCCTTGAAACCCTGGCGAACCGGGCGGAAAACCGGCTTATAACCGTGTTCGGATGCGGCGGAGACCGGGATCCTTCCAAAAGGCCGTTGATGGGAAAAGCAGCCTCCGTGCACAGCGATATTGTTATTGTCACCTCTGACAATCCGAGAACCGAGGATCCGGGAGAAATCATCGATGATATCCTCACCGGTATCGACAACGCCCGGGAAAGAGACGACATCATTGTAGAGCCGGACAGGTCGAAAGCCTTGGAATTTGCCGTTCGGATTTCGAGAGACAAGGATACGATTCTGGCCGCAGGCAAGGGGCATGAAACCTATCAGATTATCAAAAGCGGCAGAATCGATTTTGACGACCGGCGGATTTTGAAACAGGCGCTTGAAACATTGGCCGAAGATACCTGGGAGGTCGCCGATGGAGCCCATTAAGTTCACCATATCCGACGTACAGACAGCACTCGGAATCCCTTCCTCCCCGGCCGTTGAAGGAGAAAATCCCCTATTCCACACAGTGGAGACGGATTCGAGGACAATGGACACAAAAGGCCTTTTTGTGGCGCTTGAAGGGGAAAACTTTGACGGTCACTCTTTTATTCCCGCTCTTTTGGAAAAAGGGGTCAAAGGATTTGTGGTGAGCAAAACATTCGTTTCATCCATGCCTTCGGATACGGCCGCACTGATCGAAAAACACAAGCCCGCAATTTTTGCAATGGAGAATACGGTGAAGGCCCTGGGCAAACTTGCCCGGTACCAGCGGATGAGATCCAGCGCCAAAGTGGTTGCGGTTACCGGGTCCAACGGAAAAACCTCCACAAGAAAAATGCTTGCCGGGATATTCAGCCGTGCATTTACAACGCTCTGCACCCGGGGCAACCTGAACAATGAAATCGGTCTTCCCCTAACGCTGCTCCAGCTGTCGGACGAACATGATTGGGCAGTGGTGGAAATGGGCATGAACCATTTCGGAGAAATCGAAAGACTTTCAAACATTGCAGTGCCGGATATCGCATTGATTACCAACACCTCAGGCGCTCATCTTGAAGGGCTCAAGGATGTGGAAGGGGTTGCCGGGGCCAAGGCGGAAATCTTCCGCCACATGAACCGGAACGGCACTGCGGTGCTGCCCGCTTTTGACCCGAGGGTGGATATTCTGGAAAAAGAGGCGCGGGGAAACCCTGCCATCGGGAAAATCGTGTACTTCGGGAAAGAAAGAGGCCAGGACGGCATCATTGCTGAGTCGGAAAGAATCGAAAAAGACGGTCTTGTCTTTACAATCAGACTTTCCCCGGAGGATACGCTGGATGTGCGGCTCAACAGCCCGGCTCCCTTTATGGTCAACAACGCCCTTGCCGCCTGTACTGCATCCCTTGCGGCCGGAATCGATACAGGAGACATCAAAGCCGGGCTCGAAGCGTTCACCCCGGTCAACGGACGGATGAACGTGACCCGCATGGAAGGCGGCATTACCCTTATCGATGACACGTACAACGCCAACCCGGCATCCATGAAAGCCGCCATTGAGACCCTGAAAACCTTAGCAGGCCGTGGGGAGAGCATCGCCGTCCTGGGCGACATGTTTGAGCTTGGGGACAAATCAGCGAGTTTTCATGAAGAAATCGGACGACTCGCAGCCGAAACCGGTGTGTCAAAGCTTTACTGCCATGGAGATCTTGCCTGCCAGATGATAAAAGGCGCCGAGGACAGCGGATTATCACGTAAAAACACACTTCTCGGGTCAAAAGAAAACATCGGGAAGGCGATTGCGCTAAGGGTGCCGGAAAACCCGGTATGGGTTCTGGTCAAAGGATCACGCTCGATGAAAATGGAAGAGGTGATCGATATCATCAAAACTTTTCTTGCAAAGGAAGGATCAGGAAACTGATATGCTGTATCACCTTTTATATCCCCTGCATACGGAAATCTCCATTTTCAATATTTTCCGTTACATTACCTTCCGGACCATCTACGGAAGCCTGACAGCCTTCCTGATCTGTCTTGTCCTCGGCCCCTGGGTGATCCGGAAACTTAAAAAAATGCAGATAGGGCAGCACATACAGGATGACGGGCCCCAGACGCACCTGGGGAAAAAAGGGACTCCCACCATGGGCGGAATTCTCATCCTTTTTTCCATCACGTTTTCCACCCTGCTCTGGGCCAATCTGGCCAACCATTACGTGGGCATCATGCTGTTGTCCCTGTTCCTGTTCGGCAGTATCGGCATCATCGACGACTACCTGATGCAGGTGAAAAAACACAACAAGGGGCTTACGGCCCGGGGCAAATTTCTGCTCCAGGTTTTTTCGGCACTTGTCATAAGCTGGCTTATATACCGGTGCCCGGATTTCAACACCCAGTTGACCATTCCGTTTCTGAAAAACATCACACCGGACCTCGGCCTTTGGTATATTCCTTTTGCAGCCATCGTCATCGTGGGGACCTCCAACGCGGTCAATCTCACGGACGGGCTCGACGGGCTCGCCATCGGCCCCATCATCATCGCAGCCGTTGCATACATGTTTTTCGGTTACGTGGCCGGCCATTCCGAAATCGCGGCGTACCTGCATGTCAAGCACATCGCCGCCTGCGGGGAAATGGCGGTAATCTGCGGTACCCTTGCAGGGGCGGGTCTGGGATTTTTGTGGTTCAATTCACACCCGGCACAGGTATTCATGGGCGATTCCGGCTCCATCCCGCTGGGAGCGATTTTGGGTACCGTCGCGGTCATCACCAAACAGGAAATCCTGCTGGTCGTGGTGGGCGGTCTTTTCGTTATCGAAGCGGTCTCCGTGATCCTGCAGGTGGGATACTTTAAAATGACGAAAGGCAAAAGGATATTCAGGATGGCGCCGCTGCACCACCACTTTGAACTCAAGGGATGGGCCGAACCCAAGGTGATCGTGCGGTTCTGGATCATCGCCGTCACGCTGGCCCTGATTTCCCTTTCAACCTTGAAGATAAGGTAGATGTATCCAATGACGAACGGCAAGACAAACACATACATCCTCGTGGTGGGAATGGGAATCGTCGGAAATACCATTGCGCGCTTTTTCAAAAAACGAGGCAAAGAGGTGGCCGCAACGGACAGTGACCAGACAAAAACCAGGGAGGCGGAGGATCTATCCGCCCTGGGCATTCAGACCAGTCTCGGCCCCCATGATCCTGCCATGTTCGAAAACGCAGCCATGATAGTCACAAGTCCTGGGGTGCCCCTGGATCTGCCTGCAATCGAGGCGGCCCGTTCTAAAGGGGTCAAAATCACCGGAGAACTGGACGTGATCCAGGGGTATATCAAAGAACCAGTGGTGGCCGTCACCGGAACCAACGGAAAAACCACCGTAACCTCTCTCATATCGGACATGCTCCAGGCGGCCGGCAAAACCGTGTTCACCTGCGGCAATATCGGCACCCCTGTTGCCGAATACCTTGTGAGCGACAAAAAGGCCGACGTGATCGTGGCCGAAATCAGCAGCTTCCAGCTTGACTCCTCGGACCGTTTCAAACCGGATGTGGCGGTGCTCCTCAACATATCCGAGGATCATCTGGACCGGTATGCCCGGCCTGATCTTTATACGGAATCCAAATGGTCGATCTTTCAAAACCAGACAGGAGAAGACACCGGCGTAATCAATGCACAAATACCGGGCGCGTTTGACCGGGCCGGGGTCATGAAACAGCAGGTCTTTTTGTACAACATGCCCTCTGATCGGAAGACGCCCGAAGATCAATCTTTTCCGGGCCGGAACAGCCTCAGGGCTGCAGAGAGCATGCCGGATCTTTCCCGCACATCCCTCAAGGGACGGCACAACATGGAAAACATCGAAGCGGCCGCACTTTCCGCCATGGCGGCCGGAGCAGACACTGCCGCCGTTCAGGCGGCGGTGGACCGGTTCCAGCCCCTGCGGCACCGGCTCCAATATACCGGCACTGTCAGAGGCATCGATTTTTATAACGATTCCAAAGCCACCAACCCGGATGCGGTGTTGAGGGCTGTTGAGTACTTTTCCGGCGGTATTTTCCTGATCATGGGCGGCAGGGCCAAGGATACCGATTTTTCCTGTCTTGCCCGAACGGTCCGGGAGAGAATCGCCGGACTGATCCTGATCGGAGAAGCGGCTGAAACCATCGCCGGACAGTTTGAATCCATGGCAAAAATCCGGTTTGCGGCATCCATGGCCGAGGCGGTCGCCCGGGGATTTGATTCGGCAGTACCTGGACAGACCGTACTGCTGGCCCCGGGCTGTGCCAGCTTTGACATGTATTCCGGATATGCGGCGCGGGGAGACGATTTTACAAACGAGGTCGAAAAACTCAAAGAAAGGGAAAATGAATCCGCCTGAAGGACATATGCATCCGATTTTAGAGGAAAAAACCATTCTTTTTCCCGTTATTATTCTTGCCGGACTCGGCATTATCATGGTGTACAGTGCAAGCTCGGGAATCAGCATGGAAGTTTTCAACAATCATTTTCACTTTTTGAAACGGCAGGCGCTGTTCTGCCTGATAAGCCTGGGTGTTCTCTTTTTTCTGGCCTCTTTTCCGTACAAGCTGTTGAAACCGCTGGCATATATTCTTTTCGCCCTGGCATTGGGTCTTCTGGTGGCGGTTCTTTTCCCGGGAATGAATGTAGAAGCCGGAGGCGCGGCCCGCTGGCTGAACCTCGGGGGGCTGACATTTCAGCCGGCGGAGGTGGCCAAACTTGCATTGATCATTTACCTGGCCTATTCCCTTTCCAAAAAGCAGGAGATGATCAAGGATTTTTCCGTGGGGTTTCTGCCCCATGTAATCGTATTTTTCCTGTTTTCCATTCTGATCCTGGCCCAGCCGGATTTCGGGACGGTAGTGGTTCTGGGGCTGATCACATGGGGCATCATGTTCGTTGCAGGGGTACCGGTACTTCACCTGATCGCCCCTGTTCCGTTGATGGTGCCGTTTGTCTATTTTCTTGTTTTCAAGGTGGATTACCGGATGGACCGGATTCTTGCCTTTCTCAATCCCTGGCAGGACCCCACGGACACCGGGTACCAGATTACTCACTCCCTCAAAGCGTTCGGCTCCGGCGGCATATTCGGCAAAGGCATCGGCATGGGCATGCAGAAACTTCACTATCTCCCGGAACCCCACACGGATTTCATTTTTTCCATCATCGGGGAAGAACTCGGCCTTGTGGGTGTGATGACAGTGTTTGTGTTGTATGCAACGATTCTGATGCGGGGGCTTGCCATCGCCCGCAACACCCCGGACGTATTCGGGCGCATTGTGGCGGCCGGGCTTACCCTGAGCCTCGGACTTCAGGTGATCATCAATACCGGCGTGGCCATGGGCGTACTACCCACAAAAGGGTTGACGCTTCCTTTTCTGAGCTATGGCGGAACTTCGCTGCTGGTCAATATGGCGGCAATGGGCATACTGATCAATATAGGAGCATCCCGGCACTATGACGGATAAAGGACCGAAAATACTGATTGTCTGCGGAAAAACCGGGGGTCACCTGTTCCCCGGCATTGCCGCGGCCCAGGCCCTCAAACGCAAGGACAGGAGCGCCGAAGTCCGATTTGTGGAAACAGGTACCCGGTTTGAAATCGAAACCATCGAACGGTTCGGTTTTGACCATACCACAATAACGGCCCGACCGGTGAAAGGAAAAACAGTGATCCATCTGGCCGCGGCCCTGGCTGCAATCCCTCTTGCCATGCTCCAGACCCTTTTCCTTTTTTTCCGTTTCAAGCCGGACTTTGTGCTGGGTACCGGCGCATACACCACTTTTCCGGTAATCCTCACGGCCAGGCTTTTGGGGATTTCCACCGGCATACACGAGCAGAACAGCATTCCCGGTCTGACCAACCGGATCCTTGCCGGACCAGCAAAGGTCATATTTGTTTCCTTCCGGAACACCCGGGTTCTCTGTGAAAACCCGAAAACGATTTTCACCGGCAACCCGGTCCGCCGCGAACCGAACCTTGCCGATTCCCAATTCCCCGGTTTTGAAAACAGCCGTCTGACACTGCTCGTAAGCGGCGGAAGCCAGGGAGCGAAAAACATCAACACCGCTTTCCTGGAAGCAATGGGTCTGACCGAAGATACGGGCAGGTACAATATCATCCACCAGACCGGGAAACTGGATGAAGAACGGGTACTGGCAGCATACTCGGCAATGGGGATGGACAAGGTGATTGCAGGGGCCTTTTTTGACAACCTTGCCGAGTACCAGAAAGCAGCCGACCTGATCATATCCAGATCCGGCGCAGGAGCTGTATCCGAAATCACCATGGCCGGAAAGCCGTCTATTCTCGTCCCCTACCCCTATGCAGCCAACGATCATCAGACAAGAAACGCGGCACTTCTCAGAAAGGCAGGGGCCGCCCTTGTGATACCGGACGCCGACTTTACCGGCGAAATCCTGAAAACAGCCGTCGAGCACCTGGACCAAAACCGGGACACCCTGGGCCGAATGGCCCGGGCTTCAAAGGAGAACGCATCCCCCCAAGCGGATGATAAAATCGCAAGAGCCATTTTGACCATGATTTCACGAAAGAGAGAATAATGTACCAAAAGAACTACCATATACACTTTGTAGGCATCGGCGGCATCGGCATGAGCGGCATTGCCGAACTGCTCCTTTCCCTGGGATACACGGTCTCGGGGTCGGATATCCAGCCCGGTCATATCACCGACAGGCTTGAAAGCCAGGGGGCTCTCATCTTCAAGCAGCACAAGGCGGACCAGATCGGCGAAGCGGACGTGGTAGTGACTTCAACCGCCATTACCGGGGACAATCCGGAAGTTGTACGGGCAAAGGAACTGGGGACTCCCATTATCCAGCGGGCGGAAATGCTGGCCGAACTGATGCGCATCAAATACGCCATTGCCGTTTCAGGTGCCCATGGAAAAACGTCCACTACCTCGATGATTGCACAGGTTCTCAATACAGCCGGCCTGGATCCCACCGTGATTGTGGGCGGCCTTTTAAAGAATCTGGACACGAACGCCCTTCACGGCAAAGGAGACTATATCGTGGCTGAAGCGGACGAGAGTGACGGCTCGTTTCTCAAGTATTCGCCTGCCATTGCTGCAGTTACCAATATCGATCTGGAGCACCTGGATTTTTATAAAGATATAGAGGACATAAAAGAAAAATTTCTCCGGTTTATCAACTCCGTACCATTTTACGGTGTTTCAGTGCTATGCCTTGACGACGAGCATATCCAGAACATTCTGCCCGAAATTCACGTTCGGTACATCACGTTCGGGATGACCGCACAGGCGGATGTCCAGGCAAAGGAAATCGAATTTAAAGGAACCACTGCCTCGTTTTCGGTGATTTTTCAAGAGAAATCGCTCGGCAGGATCACGCTGAACCTTTCCGGACGGCATAACATCTCAAATGCCCTTGCCGCGATTGCCGTAGGACTGGAACTTGATGTTTCCTTTGAGACAATCAAAAAAGCGCTTGAAAAAATCGAGGGCGTAAAACGAAGGCTTGAATTAAAAGGAGAAAAAAACGGGGTACTGGTAATGGACGATTACGGACATCATCCCACTGAAATTGTCGCCACACTGCAGGCGGTCCGGGAAAGCTTTCCGGAAAAACGGATGGTCGTCCTTTTCCAGCCGCACCGGTATACCCGGACACAAAAACTGTTCAATGATTTTGCTACATCGTTTTACCGGTCGGACCGGCTGATCCTGCTGCCGGTGTATGCGGCAAGTGAACCCGTGATCGAGGGGGTGGACTCCAAAACACTTGCAGAGGCCGTCCATGAACACGGCCATAAAAGTGTCTCCTATGCCTCAGATTTCAAAGAAGCGATATCGTCTCTCACAAAAGAACTGAAACCGAACGACCTTGTTTTGACGCTGGGAGCCGGGGATATCTACACACTGGGAGAGCAACTCCTTGAGGAGATATAAAAAAGGGAAAAAATGATACAGGATCCGGTCACATACGGCGAAACCCTTTTCAGCGGAATACAGGTGCGCGCTGCCGAGCCCATGAAGGACCACACCTCTTTCCGGGTCGGCGGACCTGCGCAAGTCATGGTGATGCCGGAAACAAAAGAAGAAGTATCCCGGGTGCTCGGCATCTGCCGAGCCGAAGGGATTACCGCCACCCTTGTCGGCGGGGGGACCAATATGCTGGTGAGTGATGCAGGCATCCCCGGTGTGGTGATCAGCCTTTCCAAACTGAAGCAGGATGTTACGATCACCGAACTCGATCCGGAGCGGGTGAAGCTGGATATTCCGGCCGGCAATACCCTTGCTTGTGTTTTGCGGCTTTGCCTGCAAAATGGTTTCGAAGGAGCGGAACCCCCCGCCGGCATCCCCGGAACCGTCGGCGGGGCCGTAATGATGAATGCCGGGATTCCGTCATGGACCATATCGGACATACTCGAGTCCATTGAGGTAACAGAGGGTAAAACCGGTTCAACCCGAATGGCAAAAAAAGATCTGAATTTTTCATACCGGCGCCTTGCCGGTATAACCGGCATTGTCACCTGTGTTTCCCTGGTCCTTTCCAAAGGGGACGGGGAT
>JAIPEK010000080.1 GCA_021737205.1 Desulfarculaceae bacterium | reverse complement strand
GGGCATAACTTCGGAATCTTTCTTTTCCGGCTCGGTGTTGGTGGCGCACCAGAGGTTGGCCTGTCCGCACGTCATATCCAGGAAGTCTTCCCACGCTTCAGACTCAAGGTGTTTGAGCTCTTTCTTGCTCATGGACTCACCGAGTTTGGCCAGAGCAGTGGTGGTCTTCATGATAACCGGACCACGTCCGCCCTTCATTTCAAACAGCATGAGATGGTTTCTCAGGCAGGTCGGGGTGATGGCCGCGGTTCCGTAAGGTGCGTAGTTTTCCAGTTCCTGTTTGACGTTCTCGCTTTCCACGTATTTTTCGCCCAGACCGTTTTCAAGGTGAGCCTTGAAAAGAAGGAACCATGCACCGACCGGGCCGTACCCGTCTTTAAAACGGGCCGGGGTGAACCGGTTTTCCATCATGGAAAGCTCGGCACCTGCCCGGAGAGCCATGGTGTAGGTGGAACCGGCATTCCATACCGGATACCATGCACGGCCTTTTCCTTCACCGACCGAACGGGGCTGGTAGATGTTTACCGCGCCGCCGCAGGCAACCATCACGGCTTTTGCCTTGATGATAAACACTTTGTTTTCCCGCAGGGAGAAACCGACTGCGCCGGCAACCCTGTTTTTATCATTCTCATCATTGAGGATTTCAACGATGAAGCATCTTTCAAGGATGTTGTCTTCGCCGAGGGCGAGCTTACCGGCTTCTGCAACGATTCTCTTGTAGGATTCCCCGTTGATCATGATCTGCCACTTACCTGTCCGTACCGGCTGTGCTCCGCCCTTGAGGGAACCTTCTTTCTTGAGGCCCTTGTGGCCGTCCAGGTTTTTTCCGTCTTCGGTCTTTTTCCATACCGGAAGTCCCCATTCCTCGAACAGATGAACGGAATCGTCCACGTGACGTCCAAGGTCGAAAATCAGGTCTTCACGTACAATACCCATCAGGTCGTTTCTGACCATCCGGACATAGTCTTCGGGCTTGTTGTCGCCGATATAGGTATTGATAGCGGAAAGCCCCTGTGCAACCGCGCCGCTTCTCTCGAGAGCCGCTTTGTCACAAAGAAGAATTTTCTGGTCGTCACTGGCCCATTTCTTGATCTCAAAGGCCGTACCACAGGCAGCCATTCCGCCGCCGATGATCAGCACATCAACATCTCTTTTGTCAACTTCCGGATCCCTTACTGCTTTAAGTTCACCAACCGGCTTATTCGGTAATGCCATTATTTACCTCCAAAATTTTTTGTCTTAAAGTCCTGAACTGTAATGTCTACAGTCTTTTCCTATGCCAGTTCCTGGGGAGTCACAAGCGTATAGCCGTCAGCTTCTTCCGTAGAGAGCAGCCCGCTGCTAAGATCTTTACCCTTAAGGTCTTTATAGGCATTCGCCTCGCCTTCGGGTGTGGTTCTGATCGGGAACTTAAAGCGTTTTACAGTACCGTTTCTGAACTTACAGGTCCACATGATGTCTTCCGTACCGAGCATCGGAACGATGCTGCTTCCCATGGGTACGAAGTCGGAATAGCCTCTTACTTCAATCGCCTGGGAAGGACAGATTTTAACGCATGAAAAACATTCCCAGCACTGATCCGGTTCCTGGTTATATGCTTTCATTTCATTGGGCTCAAGAACCATCAGGTCATTGGGGCATATGTACATACATGCTGTCTTGTCCCCACCTTTGCAGCCGTCACATTTTTCTGCAATAACAAAAGATGGCATTTAAATACCTCCTTACTTTAAGTTAAACATATTGCACAATTGACTTGTGCTTCACTTATTCGTCTATCGCCAAGCAGGCCGGAATCTCTTCCCGACCTGAATATCGCCGGTATAAATGCAGCCGGATCTCTCGGTCCGCTTGATACAAGAAATCCACCTGTTGCATAAATGTTTAGGAAATAGCACCAGAATTGTGTCCTTGTCAAGCTTTTTCATTAAAAGTTTCAGCCCCTGTTTTCAAATATTTATCCCGCTTCGAGAGACAACTAGATATGCATATTATTTTTCTTTCCAATACCATATATGGCTGTAAAACAAAAATCGACTGGATCACATGGCAGAACCATGGTATGATACAAAAATTCAATATGTTTTACAATACAATAATTACGATGAAAGGCAAGCCAAATGAACGACGAAATGACGGCCGTATCCCCGGAGGACGAACTCACCTTCGACTGCTCACCTGCCAATTCCTGTTTCAACGATTGCTGCAGAGACCTGAACCAGTTTCTGACCCCCTATGACATCCTGCGGCTGAAAAACAATCTTGAAATAAACTCCTCTGATTTTTTGCGGAAATACACAAGCATGCACAAAGGGCCGGAAACCGGTCTTCCGGTGATCTGTTTCAAACCCGACCCCGCTGCCGGTTACGCCTGCCCTTTTGTCACCGAAAACGGATGTTCAGTATACGCGGACCGGCCCGGATCCTGCCGGCTTTTTCCGCTTGCCCGGGCAATTTCCCGCTCCAGGGAAACCGGAAAAATCACCGAGCATTACGCCCTGATCCATGATCCGGGCTGCAAGGGTTTCGGAAAAACCAGCGGCCGCCGGGTGAGAGACTGGATCGACAGCCAGGATGTCCGGATCTACAACGAAATGAATGACAGAATGATGGAAATCATCACACTGAAAAACACGATCATGCCGGGGAAACTCGAAGGCCCTCCTGCAGAGGCTTTCTACCTTGCCTGCTATGATCTGGACAGCTTCAGAAAAGAGGTGTTTGAAAACGGACTGATGAAAGAAATACCTTCCGGCCGGCAAGCACTCGAAAAAGCGGGGGAAAGTGAGACCGAACTTCTGAAGCTGGGCTTTGAGTGGATCAAATACCATCTTTTCGGAACCAAAGTGAACCCGACCCCGTAACCATTTTCAAGGAGTGTTCCTCGATGATAGTAACGGACAAGGTCGCCCTGGTACTGGGCGCTGTTAAAGGAATCGGAAAAGAAATCGGCCTCGCACTTGCCCGGGAAGGGGCAAAGCTGGTGCTCACCCGCCACGACTGGGCGGACAGTTTTGCTTCCATGGAGAAAGATTTTGCCGCTGCCGGGGCCGAACACACCATTGAAACGACGGACCTGAGGCAGACCGCAAACATAGAAACCCTTATAAAAAAGATTAAAGAGCGGTACGGCCGGATCGACATTCTGGTGAACAACATCGAGCGGGGAGGCTGGCCCGTGGTTCACGGGGAGTATACCGAGGACCAGTGGGACCTTGAGCTCGAAACCACGCTTAGAACCAAACGCTGGATCCTCAATCAAGCAATGCCGCTTTTGCGTAAAGCTCGTGAGGCGGCTGTGATCAACTTTTCATCGGTGGCGGCCCTCACCGGCCGCTCCGGCCCCTCGGCCCTGATTTTCAATGACGGATATTCCGCCGCATGCAGAGGAGTCTCTTCCCTCACGGAAACTTTCGCCCGAATCGGCGCCCCGTCGGTGCGGGTGAACGAGATCATGCTCGGGGTATTCGAATCCCGCCATGCCCAAGGCACGAGAGGCTGGGAGGAAGTCCTTTCCGATGATGAAAAGCAGACCATAATCGACCATATCCCGGCCGGCCGGACCGGCTCCGTCGAAGATGCGGTCAAGGCCTGCATGTTCCTGATAAAGGACGCCCCATATATGACCGGCAGCATACTGAGACTGGACGGCGGGTTTGTACTGGGAGGCGAAAAGGTGCCGCCCATGCCCGAGGGACAAGAGACAAGAGACAAGAAACTGGAAACAAGAAACAAGGGACAAGGGACAAGGGACAAGGGACAAGGGACAAGAAACTTGAAACTTGAAGCTGCCTCGTTGGAGTTTCAATCCCTGTTATGATGCTGTGCATCATGGCTGTTTTTTTGAGGAAAAAACTTCATTCCCTTCATAATCTTTGTCTTTCCAGTTTCCAGTTTCCTGTTTCCTGTTTCCTGTTTCTTGTTTCTTGTTTCCAGTCTCTTGTTTCAAGTCTCTTGAACCATGTGCGCCACGGTTTTTCTGATTCTACCGGAAAGGCCTTTGGCCTTCCTGTACTCGAGCTCAAGCGAGGCCATCCGGGAATAGAAAGGCGTTCGGTTGAAATCAAAGTAGCTTTTGGACATGAAAAAAGACTCCCCTTGGGCACACCCGTTTCCTTTGACTATCCGGCCGTCCGCCCCTTCCAGGTGGTGGGGGAGACCGTGCAGTCTGCAGATCATCGGCCTGTTCGGATAAACCGCGCACAGGCCGTCAATGTTCAGGGGGCAGCAAGGCCTTTTTTCAGACACACTGCCGGTCGAATCAAAAACCGTTTCAAGATACCCGTCGGCCCGCTTTTGAACATCCTTCCGGACCGACGGGGTAAGCGCTTCAACCCCGGCCGCAAGAAAGGCTTCTTCAATAAAGGTATGGTGAAAAAAAAGGGATTTGCAGCAGTTGTCCTTACACCCGGTGCATTCAAAACCGTAGTGGCTTGCAGCAGCGGCCCACTTTTGATCCATTTCTGAATAGAGGGCTTCAAGTTTTCCAAAAAAGTCCGAATCCATGCCCACTCCGGTATACGGCTTACACCTGCGGGGAAGGCAGGAATATCCGGTAGTAAAAATCAAGTGCGTACCGGTCCGTCATGCAGGCGATCAGATCACACACCGCCCGTTCAATGGAATCCACCTCCGGGTCCCAATCCGCCATCTCCATCTTTCCCAGCTCCTTCTGCAGCTTGTCCGGGTTGCTGATAAAATAGGCAAACAGCTCCTTTAAGATCCTCTTGGCCTTGACGAACTCCTTGTGAACCGTAGCAGACCGATAGACCTTTTCATAAAGGAACCTGCGCAGAACGGTCATGGCCTTCAGGATATCATCCCCCAGCAGGAGCTTGAACTCTCCGTTCTCCGGGCCGCTGTTTGCCACCACCTTTTCGATCATCACCCGGGCCCGCTCGGAATGATTCTCTCCCAGTGTATTCCGGCATACGACCGGTACCTCGTCACACGTGATCACCCCGCTTCGAAGGGCATCATCCAGATCATGGTTCAGGTAGGCGATGATGTCCGCCACCCTGACAATCCGCCCTTCTACTGTCATGGCGGTCTGGCCCGGAGTCGAGGGGATGATGTCGCCGAACCCTTTGGAATGTTTGAGAATGCCGTCCCGCACTTCCCGGGTGAGATTTAGACCCTCGCCCTTGTTGTCCAGGACGTCCACCACCCGGAGGCTTTGATCGCTGTGGGAAAAATCGGCTGAATAAATCTCTTTCAAGGCGGTCTCCCCCCCGTGTCCGAACGGGGTATGACCCAGGTCATGGCCCAGAGCGATGGCCTCAGCCAGGTCCTCGTTCATCCGCAGAGCCCTGGCAATGTTCCTGGCGATCTCGGATACTTCCAGGGTATGGGTCAGCCGGGTGCGGTAGTGGTCTCCCAGCGGAGAGAGAAACACCTGGGTTTTGTGCTTGAGCCGCCGAAAAGAATTGGAATACACGATCCGGTCCCGGTCCATCTGGTACGGCGTCCGGATGCTGCAGTCCTTTTCCGGTTTCACCCGTCCCTGGGTGGCTGAACTCAATACCGCAAACCCGGAAAGAAACGTCTTTTCCCGTTCCTGAAAAGCTTCCCTTATTGAATAGGCCGCCATACAGTTTTCTTTGTTCAGGAAGGCGCCGTCTTCAGGGGACTGTTCTTTATTGTCTATAAAAGTCATGGAATTTATGTTGAATATATTGGTCAAATGGTTTATCAAATGATAAAAACATATCGTACCCCGACATAAATGCCATATTCTGTACGCACGGGGGATTTTTGTAAAGATTTTTTTTTAAAGGAGCACAAGTTATTCACCAGTCCGAACTTGCCGGTTTCATGACGTCCGCCCTTGAACAGGCGCGGGAAGCTCACGGCAGAGGTGAGTTTCCGGTCGGATGCGTGGTGGTGCAGGACCGACGCATCGTGGCCACAGGCAAGAGACACGGCACATCGCCTTCGGCCGCATCTTTCGGGGAGATGGAACATGCCGAAATCAACTGCATCAAGAATCTGGAAGAAAACGGGGCGTTAAAAAACCCGGACCCGGCAGTTCTTTTCTGTACAATGGAACCGTGTCTCATGTGCTACGGGGCGATTATCATCAGCGGAATCCGGGATATTGTATACGCATACGAGGATCCCATGGGCGGTGGAACAGGGTGCGACTTAACTTCCCTGCCGCCTCTTTACAGCACCTGCAGGATGAAGATCACGCCGGGTATTCTGCGCGGGGAGAGCCTTCGCCTGTTTTATGATTTTTTTACAAGCGGGCGGAATGAATACTGGAAAAACAGCCTTCTTGCCGACTACACCATCCGTCAGATGGAGGGACTCGCATATTAGAAAAGGATGACAGGCCGACGGGAAAGGCATCAGGCAATCGTTTTCCGTCGGCCGGGGGAAAACAATTTAGGCTTGCATTTTTCAGTAAATGAATATATATTTGCAATTTAAACTTGTATTATAAACAATGACGAACTGAATGGAAGATCGGGAGGTGCAGAATATCTAAGGGTAAAAAACAGGACAAAGTGAACCTGAACCGGGATATCAATGCGGATGAAGTCAGAGTGATCGGAACCGACGGAGAGCAGATCGGAATCATTCCGACCGGCAGGGCCGTCGAGATGGCCAAGGAACAGGAAATGGATCTGGTCGAGGTTTCGCCTGAGGCAAAGCCGCCTGTGTGCAGAATAATGGATTACGGGAAGTACAAGTACGAACGTACCAAAAAGCAGCAGGAGGCCAAAAAGAAGCAAAAGGCCTTTCAGATAAAAGAGATAAAGGTCAGGCCCAAAACCGATGACCATGATCTGGAAACCAAGGTCAAGCATGTCAGAAAATTCATCGAGAATAAAGACAAGGTGAAGATCACGCTTGTCTTCAGGGGGCGAGAGATCACCCTGAAGGATCAGGGGCGGGAGGTACTGGAAAAAGTCGTTGAAATGACCAAGGATTTTGCCCAGATCGAACAGCAGCCCAAATTCGAAGGCCGGATCATGACCATGCTTCTTGCGCCGAAGTAGAAGCGATACACACTTTGGCGGACCGGCGAAAACCGGCTGCGCCTGAAAATACGGACAATGAACTGGTGGTATGTCACGGGGGATACCGGACATACCACCATATCTTTTTGGAAATCAGAGAGACAGGGGGTACAATGCCGAAAATTAAAACCAACAGAGCGGCGGCAAAGCGCTTTAAGAAAACGGGCCGGGGCAAGTTCGGATTTAACAAATCCCACGCAAGCCACATTTTGACAAAAAAGACAACCAAAAGAAAAAGAGCGCTCAGACAGGGCCGGATCCTGGATGACACCGACACCCGGCAGGTAAAACGACTGCTGCCCAACGGTTAATACGAGCGCACACAAGGAGCATAAGAAATGAGAGTAAAAAGAGGATTCAAGGCAAGACGGCGCAGAAATAAAGTCCTGAAACTGGCCAAAGGATACAGGGGTGGACGCAGCAAACTTTACAGAACCGCGGCCGATGCGGTGGACAAGTCACTCATGTATGCCTACAGGGACCGCAGAACCAAAAAGAGAGATTTCCGGCGGCTGTGGATCACCCGGGTGAATGCGGCTGCAAGGATGAATGACCTGCCCTACAACAAATTCATGCACGGCCTCAAGCTTTCCGGAATCGAACTCGACCGCAAAGTACTTGCCGATCTGGCTGTTTCCGATCCGGCCGGATTTTCAAAGATCGCGTCGAAAGCGGCGGCAAAGCTGTAGTTTTTTCTTTGCGTCAGCGGAGGTAATTTGACCAAGTACATTTGTGAAATCGAACAGGAGGCCCTTCAAAGTCTCGAAAAAGCCGAAGATGCAGAGTCCATCGAGCAGCTGGCCACAAAATATCTCGGCAGAAAAGGGGAGCTGACCCGGTACCTTCGAAACATCTCCAGCCTTCCCGAGCCGGAACGACCCGAGGCAGGCAGGCAGGCGAATATACTGAAAAAAAAGCTCGAGGCGGCGTTCAAGGAAAAGCGGGACCGAATCGAGTCGGACAAGACAAAAAGGGAACAGGGGATCGACATCACCCTGCCCGGAAGGCCGGCACCGAAGGGTTCTATCCATCCCGTCACCCGGGTGGCTGAAGAG
The DNA here is from genome assembly GCA_021737205.1 of Desulfarculaceae bacterium. Taxonomy (GTDB): domain Bacteria; phylum Desulfobacterota; class Desulfobacteria; order Desulfobacterales; family Desulfobacteraceae; genus JAIPEK01. The sequence goes on along the minus strand of JAIPEK010000080.1, from coordinate 489 downwards.
ATCTGCGGCATTTTCTCCAGACTCGGTTTCCGGATTGCGGAAAGTCCTGAAGTGGAAACGGACTACTACAACTTCGAGGCCCTGAACATTCCGAAATACCACCCGGCAAGAGATATGCAGGACACGTTCTACGTTTCGGACAATATTGTTCTCAGGACTCATACCTCTCCCTCCCAGCCAAGAGAAATGGAAAAGAACGATCCGCCCGTGATGATCATCTCGCCCGGTAAAGTCTTCCGATGTGATTCCGATCTCACCCATACACCGATGTTCCACCAGGTGGAGGGCCTGATGGTGGACAAAGACATCTCTTTCGGGGATCTTAAAGGAATCCTGACCACTTTCATCCACCAGATGTTCGACAAGGAAACTTCACTGAGATTCCGCCCCAGCTTCTTTCCTTTTACCGAACCGAGTGCCGAGGTCGATATCAAATGCGTGATGTGCAGAGGACCCGTCTGCCGGGTCTGTTCCAGAACCGGCTGGCTT
>JAIPEK010000079.1 GCA_021737205.1 Desulfarculaceae bacterium | reverse complement strand
GCAAGAAATTTGCCGTTGGGTTTCCGTTGAAAGTGCAGTATTTTATCCTGGGCATGAAAACAGAAGTGTGAATATGCAAAAACAGGAGATATGAAATGTTGTTGTATTATCGGATTCTCGGGGTTGATGAAACTGCCGGGGATGAAACGATCAGGTCGAAATATCTTCAGCTGGTCAAGGAACACCCCCCTGAAAAGGACCCTGAAAAATTCAGGCTGATCAACAGGGCGTATGAAGCTCTCAAGGATGAAAGGCAGCGCGTGAGAACCAAACTGTCCGGTTTCGGTTCGTATAGGTTCTGGAAGGAAGCACTGGATGACCTTGTGGCGACGGTGGGATCGGAGCGAAGGTCTCCCGGGCTTGAAGAAATTGTTGGAGCGCAGACAAAGGATAATGGACGGATTTAGGAAATTTTTAGGCACAACGGCCCGGTTTTTGGACAACCGGCTGTGGCTGCCGCTGCTTTGTTTTTTGAATTCATTCACCGCAAAACGAATTCAAGGGCGAAAAGGTGCAGCCGGGGATGAGGCGGACTGGAAGGCCCGGGCGCTAAAGGATTTTGAATTGTGGATTTCCGACATGGATCACGGGATGGCCGATCCTGAAGATCCGCCAACCTTGGGAAAAATGGATCTTTTCACCCTGTTGTCCGAATTTGCCGCATTGCGAAAGGAAATCGGCCTTCAAAACAGGGAGCAGGCAAGAAACTCCAAGGCACTGAAAGATTTCAACACGTTTGCGGAACAGGCCGGGGACATACTGGCACAGCTTGACCGGAAAATCCAGACCATTGATTCAATGGCCACCCAGGCTGAACAAAAAGCTCAAGAGTCTGTTTCGGCAAATTTTTTCGAAGTCAGGGACAGCCTCAAGCGGGGCCTTGAGTCGGGAAAAACCATAAAAAAAGGCATGATACCGGTTGCGGGCTTTAAAAAGCTGGACCATGTCATAAAAGGGTATGAAATCGCTCTGGGCAAATTTGACAAAGCCCTGGCCATGACCGGCACTTATCCGGTGGAAACCGGGAATGCCCGGTTTGACCCCAAAACCATGCAGGCGGTGGATAAGAGGAGGGTAAAGGGTGTGGCATCCGGGTATGTGGCTGAAGAGATCTCGTGCGGGTTTGTCGGGAAAAGCGGGGTCATTAAACCGGCTGAAGTCATCGTGGCGGAATAATCAACTCGGCGTGGGGATGCCGCACACGTACTGATGTGAAAACGAAAAGAAGTAGAACCGGCGCATGTCGGTATGAACTGGAGAAGACAAATGGATGAACCGGTATTGGGAATAGATCTTGGCACCACCAATTCTGAAGCGGCGTTTGTGGATGATTCGTATGCCAGGATTATTGGAGGAGACAGGGAGGGGATCCTGCCGTCCTGTGTGGGGATCAACTCTGATGGAGAGCTTGTGGTGGGGCCGGAAGCACGAAATCAGGCTGCTGCATGGCCCGAAAGGACGGTGGTTTCAGTTAAAAGGCGGATGGGAAGTGATAAATTGTGTGATCTCGGCGGTGAAGCCTATTCTCCAAGCGAAATATCATCGGTTATATTAAAGGAGCTTAAACGCAGGGCGGAAAACGAGATCGGGAGCACCATAAACCATGCGGTGATAACGGTTCCGGCCTACTTCACCGATGCCCAGAGGCAGGCAACAAAGGAGGCCGGAGACATAGCAGGGCTTAACGTGGTCAGGATCATCAACGAGCCCACCGCAGCCGCACTGGCTTATAAGGAAACGGATGAGCAGGGCACGAAACATATTCTGGTTTACGACCTCGGCGGGGGCACATTTGATGTGTCCATCGTGAAAATAGAGGAGCAGGTGGTGGAGGTGCTCTCCAGCACCGGGGACAACATGCTGGGCGGGGATGATTTTGATGAAAGGATCGTCCGGTTTTTGACCTCGCATATTCGAAAGGAGTACAAGATCGATGTTTCGGAGGACGCCGGAGTGGCGGCCCGCCTGAAAAATGCGGCCGAAAGGGCGAAAATCGAACTTTCCGGTGAATATTATACCCGGATCGAAGAGCCGTATATTACAGAAGATATCCATTTGACCGTGGAATTATCAAGGGATGATTTTGAAAAAATGGTAATGAAGGACCTTGAAAAAACCATGGTGGCGGTGACAAATGCCTTGAACGATGCAAAGCTTACCTCCAAAGATATTGACAGGATCCTGCTGGTCGGGGGAAGTACCCGGATCCCGGTCATAAGTACGATGCTGAAGGAAAAACTTGGGATCAAGCCGAGCCTTGAAATCGATCCCGACCTCTGTGTCGCCCTGGGAGCCGGGATCCAGGCCGGAAGAGAAATGGGAAAGGAGGATTCGGGGGTTCTCATCGATATCACGCCTTATACATTCGGTACGTCAGCGGTTAAAGATCTGGGCTGGGACGTCATCCCGGACGTATTTGTCCCGCTGATCGAAAAAAACACCAAACTGCCGGCATCACGAACCGAACCATTCCGGACGATGTTTGATCAGCAGGAACAGGTACAGATCGACGTATTCCAGGGAGAAAATGCAAATGCACTGGACAATATTCTAATCGGCAGTTATGAATTTGATCTTTCACAGACAGCGGCCGGCAGCATCATTACCTTGAAGTATGACCTGGATCTGAACGGAATTTTGAAACTTGAAGCTGTGGAAAAGGATACCGGCAGAAAGTTGAATGCGGTGATAGACAATGTCTTTTCCGAAACTTCGGAAAGCCGACTGCAACGGTCCAGGAAAAAAATGAGAGCACTCGGCGGCTTCGGGGCAGCTTCGGATCTTCCGGAGGATACGGAAGCCGGTGATCAAAACGCTTCCGGGATTTCCGGGATTCCCCAGGAAATTGCAGATACAATCGAACTTGCCCGGGAAAAACTCGATTCAGCCCATCAGGATGACAAGGATGAGATCATCAATTTGACGGAGGATATTCAAACCGCCTTGCAGGCAGGGGATTTTGAAAAAGCGGAGAAGCTGTCCGCGGAACTTGAAGATATCCTTTTCTATATCGACTGAAAACGGACAGGGAGAGTTAAATGGAGAAATGCCCGGCATGCGGTGCGGTATATAGAGGCAGGGATTGTTGCCACCGCTGTAAAACCGATCTTTCCGTTTTGATCCGGGTAGAAAAACAATCCGGGGATTGTTTTAAAAGGGCGGTGACGGCTTTTCAAAACAGGGAATACGAGGCGGCTTTGCTTCTTGCCGACCGGTCCCGGTCATTGAAATTTTCGAAAAAGGCGGAACGTCTCCGTCAGTATGCGGCCGAACTGGCAGGCGCTGAACGGGTACCATGCACGGGTGAATCGTGAGCCTGTTTTCATTCCGGAATGTTTCATTTCAGCCTGGCGAAAATCTCTCTGGATGCGGACGCTAAAGGGCTTTCCCCGGGGCGGCAGCGGATCTGTTTTATCCGGGGCCTTTTGCTCAAGTGCCGGGAAAGACTACTCCGAGAATATTATGTCAGGTGTTTCTATAAGATGGGCGAAACGAATTCCGTCTTTTGAGTGGGTTTTGTAGAAGGTCAATGCCTTTTCCAGAATTTCTATCACCTGGTGTTCAGACCAAAGGCCGTCAAGCTCCATGGCAAGCCTGGGATGCCGGCCGAGCCGTCCGCCGAGCATGACCCGGTATCCGGTATTTCCGGATGCGATGGTGCCTGTGGGGCAGGCATTGATGCACTGGCCGCAGGTGACGCAGGAATTGAAATCGATGTCCACCTGTCCGGTCTCTTCATCCACTAAGATACTGCCCTCCCGGCAGGTGTCCACGCAGGAGAGACATCCGGTGCAGGATTCCTCGGTTACCATGGGGGCGGCTGCGGCGATAACGCCCATGTCCGTGATCTGGGGCCTGGAGCAGGCATTGGGGCAGTCGGCCACAGCCGCCCGGAACTCGTGGTGAAATTTCAGCTCTCCTTTAACGGTCTGCTTTAGAAATGTCAAAAGGTCCGCCTTTTGGAGCATGGTTTCCATTTTGTTAATGAGCGAAGCTGTATCCGGGATGCGGTTGGGGCAGCCCGAGTTTCCGAAACAGGCAGTCAGGCTGTACCCCTTGATTTCTTTTTCCATGCCGCCTTTGGACAGATACTGCTGTTTAAGGTCATTCACGTCATCGAGGTCTACAAGGGTTTTGCCCCTTTCCTTTGTATACTGCTCCACTTTTTTCCGAACTTTGTTTCTCACAAAAAAAGGGGCTTTGCTCAATGCAGTTTCCGCCTCCTTCGACCAGATCATTGAATCCGCTCTCCCCTGGCGCTGATGACAGCTTCACGGACCGGGATGTCCGCGCCGGCACGTTTCATGGCCTTGTCAATGATGGCGGGCAGCCCGGAGCAGCAGGGCACTTCCATGATCGCCACTGTAACGGATTTGATGCCCGCTGTTTTGAAAATTTCAGTGAACTTATTAATGTAGCTTTCCGCATTGTCAAACTTGGGGCATCCCACCATCAAGGTTTTGCCTGCCAGGAAATCCGAATGAAAATTTGCGTAGGCAAACGGTACGCAGTCGGCCGCCACAAGAAGATCGGCTCCTTTCAAAAAGGGTGCGTCAGGCGGTACCAGCCGAATCTGGACCGGCCAGTGGGAAAGCGCTGAATGCTGCCGGGATTCCACGGTTGCAGGTTCATTCGCGCACTGACATGCCGAGCTCTGTGAAAAAGTTTCAAGTTTTGTGGACGGGCAACCGCAGGCAAGGGGTTTCTCTTGTTTGTTCTTTTCTTCCTGTTTTTTCATATTTTCCAGGTGCTGTTCCACCGCCTCTTCATCAAATTCTTCCACTTCCCGTTCCACCAGCTTCAGTGCATCCTGGGGGCATTCCCCGAGGCAGGCGCCGAGCCCGTCGCAGAACTTGTCATCGACCACCTCGGCTTTTCCGTCAATGATCCTTATCGCCCCTTCGGCACATGAAGGCACGCAGTTGCCGCAACCGTCACAGCGTTCTTTGTCTATTTCAATGATTTTTCTCAGTGTTTTCATTTTAGTGATTTCCTTTGTTTAAAAATATATCAAAAGCAGTTTTCTTCCCGGATTTTGTTAAAAAGGACCGGTCGATCACTGCATGGATTTTTTCATTATTCAGTTTCTCGAATGAGCCGTTTTCCTGGTGATTGACAATCATGTCTGCATCGTAAAGGCATTTGAAGTTCAAGGTGTCATCCTCTCGTGGATGGTGATGGTGTCCAACGATGTTGCAGACTTCCTCGATCAGGTCTTCCCCGGCCCCGAGTTTTTCCAGGATCTGTCTTGCCGCCGGCGGCCCTTCTTTTTCCTGGAGATCCGGTGCTGAAGATCCGTGCTTTTCTTCCGCGTTTTTAATGCCGATGTCATGGAGATAGGCGGCGCACAGAACCACCGGAAGATCAGCCTGTTCCGCCTTGCCGATCTTTTCGGCATACCAGGCCACCTTGGAGGCGTGACCGATCCGTTTGAAATCGTGCCCGAAGTATCGTTTCATCTCGATGGCGACCCGGTCCTTGAGAAGGTCCCTGCGTTTTTCGATAAATTCTTCAGGCAAAGTCCCGAGACACTGTTCCGCATACTTGCAGTAAGCAGCGCACCCGAAGTCCATATTCGGGTTCACGATTTTCTTTTCGCAGTTTTTGCATCGTCTTGTGGGGTCATCTTTGAAAAATTCGATCAGATGGCCGCATTCCGGGCATTCGATCTCGAAGATCGCATCTTTTTTCCAGTATTTTGTGTCCTGTCCGGGGCATTTCATGAAATACCTCCCTTGTTGTTTTATACCCGTTCACGGTTTACAGTTATCGGTTCACGGCCTAAAAAAACAGAGATTAGATTAATTCAAGAGTTGAAGTCAATATCTAAAATGCTTCAATCGTTGCACAGTTCATTGAAAAAACTGTGAACTGTGACCCGACAACCGTGAACGGTTACGATGTTTTGATCCGGCCCCTGCCGTGCCGAGGGGTGTTCGGAGGGCGGCGGGCAGGGACCGGCTGAAAGCAGGGATTGGTTTTATTGTCCCTGCATCATTGCTTCAATGTCCTTTTCCGCATCATCTATCGCTTTGATGTCGAAATTCTCCACCAGCACGTTCAGGACATTGGGGGAAACAAACGCAGGTACTGTGGGGCCGAGCCGGATACCCTTGACACCGAGGCTCAACAGGGCCAGAAGAACGGCGACAGCCTTCTGCTCGTACCAACCGATATCGAACGAGATCGGAAGATCATTGATGTCGTCGAGTTCGAATACTTCCTTGAGCTTGAGAGCGATCACGGCAAGGGAATACGAGTCGTTGCACTGTCCCGCATCCAGCACCCTCGGGATGCCCCCGATGTCGCCGAGATCCAGCTTGTTGTACCGGTACTTGGCGCATCCGGCCGTCAGGATCACCGTATCGCGGGGCAGCTTTTCCGCAACTTCGGTGAAGTATGCGCGATCCTTCTGGCGGCCGTCGCATCCCGCCATGACGATAAAGCGTTTGATGGCCCCGGATTTCACCGCGTCCACCACCTTGTCGGCAAGTGCCAGGACCTGGTCATGGGCGAACCCGCCAACGATTTTCCCGGTTTCGATCTCTTCCGGGGGCTCACAGGTTTTGGCAAGCTCGATCAGCTTTGAAAAATCTTTTTGCCCGCCTTCTTTTCTCTCTTCGATGTGCTTGACTTCCGGATACGAGACCACTCCTGTGGTGAAAATCCGGTCCTTGTACGTATTGCTCTTCTTGATGGGGATGATGCAGTTTGTGGTCATCAGGATCGGGCCGTTAAAGCTCTCGAAATCCTTGTTCTGGTGCCACCAGGAACTGCCGTAGTTTCCCTTGAGGTGCGGGTACTTCTTGAAGGCAGGGTAGTAGTTGGCAGGCAGCATTTCCCCGTGGGTGTATACATCCACCCCGGTTCCCTCGGTCTGTTTCAAAAGCTCTTCCATGTCCTTGAGATCATGGCCGGAAATGAGGATTCCCGGGTTTGTGCCGACACCCAGGTTCACCTCGGTGATTTCCGGGTTGCCGTAGGCCTTTGTGTTGGCCTCGTCCAGGGCCGCCATGGTTGTGACGGCCATGTTCCCTGCTTCCAGGACCTTGGCGGTCATTTCGTCCACGGTGAGCTCCTCGGTGGTGGAGGCCAGCGCCTCAAGGATGAATTCATAGATTTCATCCTTTTCCACGCCGAGCACTGCTGCATGGTCCGCGTAGGCAGAGATTCCCTTGGTGCCGAGAACAAGAAGTTCTCTCAATGATCTCACATCCTCGTTTTCAGTGGAAAGTACGCCCACCGTTTCCGCCTTGGCGAGCCACTCATCCTGGTTGTCTGAAAACCATGTGGCCGCTTCCGGCAGATCACCTCCGATTTTACCTGCAACCTGGTCATTCAGTTCTTTTTTGACCTTCTGGGCCTGCCGGATCCAGTCGTATAGGTTTTCGTTGTTGAAATTCACGTTGGTGATGGTGGTAAACAACGCTTTGGCCACGAAAAGGCCGGTTTCCTTTTTGATGTCCACCCCGGCTTCTTTTCCTTTTTTGGCAAGGCAGCTGATGCCTTTCAGATTGAAGATCAAAAGGTCCTGCAAAATCGCGGTGTCGTTCTCTTTCCCGCACACGCCTTTAACCGTGCATCCCTGGTTTTTTACCGTTTCCTGACATTGAAAACAAAACATGGTGAATCCTCCTTTGTTGGTTGTTGTCGGTAAATATCCTTTACTTTTGAATCCGAGTCTACTACAAGAAATGGGGGGTATCCTTGATGTGAATCAAGAAAACATTCTGAATTTAAAAATTTTAACTTTTTTTTAAGGATAAGGCAAATTAAACTTTCGATCAACCGGATTCCGATTTTTGAAGGGCTTGACGGCGAACATGCAGAAAGGATCGAATCCATCTGCGAAACCAGAACGTTTGCGAAAGATGAAATGATTTTCAGTGAAGGCGATCCCGCCAACGGCTTTTATATAGTGGAAACGGGAAAAGTGAAAATTTTCAAGCTTTCATTCGAGGGAAAGGAACAGATTCTGCACATCTACGGGCCGGGAAATCCGTTCGGGGAAGTGCCGGTTTTCGAGGGAAAAAGTTTTCCTGCATATGCCACTGCAATAAAGGATTCGAACCTGATTTTTCTTGAAAGGGACCGGTTTGTAAAGGTGTTGTCTCAAACCCCCTCCCTTGCCATGACCATGCTGGGCATGCTTTCAAGGAAATTGAGGGAGTTTACCGTGCAGATCGAGAATTTGAGTTTGAAAGAGGTGCCGGCAAGGCTTGCCTCGTATATCCTGACCCTTTCAGAAGAGCAGGAAAACGGGGGAAAAGTCACGCTTCCCCTGTCAAAGGCGCAACTTGCCAACCTCATCGGCACCACCCCGGAAACCCTTTCCCGAATGCTCAAAAAACTCTCTGATGAAGGATTTATATCGGTTCAGGCAAGAGAGATATCGATTCTCGATGCAGAGGGCCTGTCCGACTATTCCGAAGCATAGATCCGTTTTGCATTGTTACAGCCCCAGTATCTTCAACCCTTCTTCCAGTTCAAAATACGGTTTGATATCGTACTTGTATCCGGGCACGCCGAAATAAACGGAAAGACTTTCTGCTATGGCTTCGAGCCCTTCAGCCATACGGCTTTTATCGAGTTCATAATAGGTGATCGAATGCATGCCCGACGATTCTGTGGCAGCGATGTACGGCCCTTTTTTGGTGATAAAATCAGGCAGGGGAGCCGCTTTCAGGTATCTGTTGGCAATTTCTCTTGTGCTTTCCGGCGGGTAGGTGACATTGGATATGATTATCATGGTG